>NZ_CAWQTY010000221.1:0-14163 GCF_963897815.1 Xenorhabdus sp. Sc-CR9 | reverse complement strand
ATGCTGCTCGTCACGCGATGTACATGTGTATATTGTATTAGAATGTGTGCGTTCCCATGCATAGAATCTCTTTCTATTCTTTGGAAGAGTAAGTTGTGTATAAGGGAAATTTTATTATCCTTATCATTTGTGAGTTTGTAAGTAATTTAATTGATTATTTTTTCTTATGTTTTTGTGTGGAAGCTAGCCAGTAAGTGGAAATAATCACCGATGAGCATTTGGTTAAATTTATGTCACAGACAGGCTATGAATGCGTTTTATTTGTTTAGGAAAATTTATTTATTTTTATGGGCAAGAATAGCTTCGATGGCTCTTGATAGACGTTGATTTTGTTTAGTTGGCAAAGCATTGCTGGCTATATCTATAGGAGGGTAATAAGGTAGATGTTTTTTTATTTCAATATCATACTGTATTTTATCTTATTTTTGTGATCTGTGTGAGATTTGATCCGTGAGTGGATGAAGTGCCTCTCTTTCTTCTGTGTGAAAAAAATACGATCATAAATTAAAAATGATCAGACTGGTATCTTTTTAATAACTAGTATTCACATATAATTAATAAATTTGGCATAACTATGATCTCAATCAAGTTATAGTGGAAGATGAGTACCTACCTACATTATCAAGAGGCAAATTTTACTAAGATATTGGTAATTTTACTAAAGGAGAGATTTTTTATCGTTATTTTGGATTTATAAGTTTAATAGATCGCATAAAACAAAAAACAGTCCCTAATATTTTTATTTAAATAATTTAACTTATTAATTGTAGACTATTTTTTGTTTTCTATTGCTTGAATAGTTAATGAGCTAGAATCATAATAAAAAGTGTTAGTTTTGTGATCATGGTCACATAGTATTTAAAATGACATATATTCTCCGTTGTATAAGTTGATGATTCAGGAGTAAAGTTAATTAGCATTAAGAATATTCTTAATCAATTGTGGCAAGTGTATTACCCAGATGACGCAATAATACTTTCACAACCCATTACCGAAATATTTTAGAAATTGGGCGATCCCAAGAGTAATACAAAGGACAGTTACTGCTCTGGCTAAAGATGTATATTTCAGTTATGTCGGAGATTATTGAATCTCATGCTACTGGTAATTTTGTCGTGAGTGATTCTTTGATCACTTAATTTAATTTTTTCATGTAATCGGACGGGATATATAGAAATGAGTACGGTTGAATTGCTCAAACATATTTATGACATAAATTTATCGTATTTGCTTTTAGCGCAACGGCTAATTAACCATGAGAAAGCATCTGCGATGTTCCGTTTAGGTATTAGTGAATCGATGGCTGATACGTTGGCCGAGCTGACATTGCCTCAGTTAGTAAAATTAGCTGAAACAAACCAACTGATTTGCCATTTTCGGTTTGAAGACCACGAAACCGTGCAGCAGTTAACGAAGGAGTCGCGGGTGGACGATCTGCAACAAATTCATACAGGTATCTTGCTGTCTACTCATCTTTTTCAGCAGTTATCCGCTCAGGATGACACTTCAATCAAGAAAAGAGCGTAAAGATGGTTGAAAAAAGTATTGTTCAGGAAGCGAAAGATATTCAGCTGGCAATGGAACTCATCACTTTAGGTGCACGATTGCAGATGCTTGAAAGTGAAACTCAACTAAGCAGGGGCCGACTGATCCGGTTGTATAAAGAGTTGCGGGGAAGTCCTCCACCTAAAGGGATGCTCCCCTTTTCGACGGATTGGTTTATGACTTGGGAACAGAATATTCATTCATCAATGTTCTATAATGCTTACCGTTTTCTGTTGAAAAGTGGACATTGTGAAGGTGTAGAAGTTGTTGTAAGAGCTTATCGACTGTACCTTGAGCAATGTCCCCCGGGAAATAATGGAGATGTGCCTATTTTGGCATTGACCAGAGCTTGGACACTGGTTCGTTTTGTTGACAGTGGTATGCTACAACCAACAGAGTGCCGTTGTTGTGGTGGAACTTTCATCACACATGCTCACCAACCAGTCAATAGTTTTGTTTGTAGTCTTTGCCAGCCGCCGTCACGAGCGGTAAAAAAACGTAAACTTTCCTCTCAACCTGCCGATACTAATTCACAACTGCTGGATGGATTTGCTCAGCAAGCTGTGTGAATTTAAATGGGAAAGTAAAATTCAGGTTACAGGCTTTAAAAACCTGTAACCTGCCACCCACCCTTCTTCATTTATCAATTCACTCTGTTCAAATCCCATCTGCTCACCAACTTAGCTAAAGGATATCGCGTGTTAGTACTTTTAGGATATATAGTGGTTTTTGGTGCGGTAATTGGTGGCTATCTGCTTGTCGGTGGTCACATGGGCGCACTTTATCAGCCAGCGGAATTTCTAATTATTGCAGGCGCGGGAATTGGTGCTTTTATCGTGGGCAATAATGGCAAGGCGATAAAGGCAACCCTGCGTGTTTTACCAAAAATATTGCGCAGATCAAAATACAATAAAGCGATGTATATGGATCTTATGGCGTTACAGTTTCGCTTACTATCTAAATCGCGCCAGAATGGGCTTCTTGCTTTGGAACGGGATATTGAAAACCCACATCAAAGTGACATTTTTACCCAGTATCCCCGTTTACTGAAAGATCAGCAATTGATGGATTTCATCACTGATTATATGCGCTTGATCATTGGCGGTAACATGAATCCTCATGAAATCGAAGCTTTGATGGATGAAGAAATCGAAACTTATGAACAGGAGAGTGAAGTACCCGCTACAAGTTTAGCAATGGTGGGAGACTCACTGCCAGCATTTGGTATTGTTGCAGCTGTAATGGGGGTTGTCCACGCTCTGGGATCTGCGGATCGTCCGGCAGGGGAATTAGGTGCTTTGATCGCACATGCGATGGTGGGAACATTTTTAGGGATCTTGTTGGCTTATGGTTTTGTTTCTCCCCTGGCCACATTACTTCGTCAACGCAGCAGCGAACAAGTCAAAATGATGCAATGCATCAAAGTGACACTACTTTCCAGTCTCCACGGTTATGCACCACAAATTGCCGTTGAATTCGGTCGCAAAACATTATTCCTCACCGATCGCCCTTCATTTACAGAACTTGAAGAGCATGTTCGTCGGGTTAAAGCCCCTATACAACAAGAAGTTGAAGAATAATTATGAGAGCGAATAATGTTACCGTCATCAGAATAAAGAAGCGTAAAAAACATGATCCGGGCCATTGCGGTGGATCATGGAAGATTGCGTATGCTGACTTTATGACTGCGATGATGGCATTCTTTTTAGTGATGTGGTTGATATCCATCGCCAGCCCACAGGAGTTAACCAGCATCGCAGAATATTTTCGCACTCCTTTGCAAGTCGCTATTAATAAAGGGCAACAAAGCAGTGATAGCACAAACCCGATCCCTGGTGGAGGAGAGGATATTTTCCAACAGGATGGAGAAGTCTTCCGCCAAATTAAACAAGTTGAAACCAGCGAAGACAATCGCCGTCTGAACCGCCTGCGCCAGCAACTTGATCAGCTGATTATTACCGATCCCCGCCTTAAAGAACTGCGTCCTCATTTATTGATTGACATGATGGATGAAGGATTGCGCATTCAGATCATCGATCGGGAAAATCGTCCTATGTTTATGATTGGCAGCGCAAAAGTTGAAAGTCACATGAGCGATATTTTACGGGCAATTGCGCCAATCCTGAATGATATTCCGAATAAAGTCAGCCTTTCTGGTCATACCGATAATCTACAGTATGTCAATGGTCAGCGAGGTTACAGCAACTGGGAACTTTCTTCTGATCGTGCCAATGCATCAAGGCGTGAATTGTTGATGGGGGGTTTGGACGAAGTGAAAATCCTGCGGGTTGTCGGGATGGCATCCACTGTTAGCATGCAGAAAGGCATTGATCCTAATGCGCCGATTAACCGTCGTATCAGTATCATTGTACTGAATAAAGATGCAGAAAAACGAATTGAGCAGGAAAATAGTGGCGGCAGCGCCATGACCGCTAACGATAGTATGGACATGCAAAAAGTCATCAGAATGGATTCGAATGAGGGAACACCTGTTCAACAACCTACCGACCAATCCAATGAAATCACAAAACCGGAGCAGCCATCGGCTGAACCGAGTAGTGATACTAATAAGGTGACAGAGTAAGTAACGATGGATATTACCGCGTTTTATCAGACTTTCTTTGATGAAGCAGATGAGTTATTAGCGGATATGGAGCAGCATTTATTACTGCTCAACGCTGATGAACCTGATCCTGAACAGCTAAACGCAATATTTCGCAGTGCCCATTCAATTAAGGGGGGGGCTGCGACTTTTGGTTTTACCAAGCTGCAACAAACTACGCATGTTTTGGAGAATCTGCTCGACAGTGCCAGACGTGATGAAATACGCCTGACCATTGAGATTATCAACCTGTTTTTAGAAGCGAAAGATATTATGCAGCAACAATTGGATGCCTATAAAAGTTCACAGGAGCCGGATGAAGATACATTCAATTATATCTGCGAGACATTACGTCAGCTTGCGTTAGAGCTACAGGAAGATAAACAGGAAGAGGAACTTTTCGCTGCATCATCTGAAATTCAAGCTGATCTTGTCATAGAAAAAGCTGTAGATACTAAAGCCGTAGATACTACAGAGAAAGAACAAGCGGTAGCAGGCGTTCAATCTTCTTCTATAAATAAACCCGATAATGGGCAGATCCGTATTCATCTATCTGGACTGAAAGAACGTGAAGTTGCGTTGATGAAGGATGAATTAGCTCATCTTGGTGATATATATGATGTGGAACAAACTTCAAACAGCCTTGAAGCATCCTTAATAACATCTGCGACAGAAGATGATATTACTGCTGTATTGTGTTTTGTGGTTGAGCCTGAACAAATAACGTTTTTACCGACGCATGAAACCCAGGCAGAAGTGACCAAAATTGAAACTGAAAAAACTGTTGTAGCAGAAACAGTAAGCACAGAAAAAAATACAACAAGCGAAAAGCCTGTAGCGACAAATACAGAAACTCCAAATAAGCCACAATCTGATGAAGCACCGAAAAAGACAAATGTACGTGAAATCGGGCGTCCTGCACCTCGTCCTGCGGCGGGATCACCACGTCAACGTGCGGAATCTTCCAGTATTCGTGTCGCTGTTGAAAAAGTCGATCAACTTATCAATTTGGTAGGGGAATTGGTCATTACCCAATCTATGCTGGCACAGCACTGTGATGGTCTGGAACCGGCAATACACAGCGAATTGTTGAGTTGTATGACTCAATTGCAGCGAAATTCCCGCGATTTGCAAGAGTCTGTCATGTCTATCCGCATGATGCCGATGGAATATGTGTTTAGCCGTTATCCACGTTTAGTGCGTGATTTGGCCGGAAAACTCAATAAAAAAGTGGAGCTGACACTGATCGGTAGCTCAACAGAACTGGATAAGAGTTTGATTGAGAGAATTATCGATCCTCTGACACATTTGGTACGTAACAGTCTTGATCATGGTATCGAAAGTCCAGAAAAACGTCTTGCAGCAGGAAAATCAGAAACCGGTAATTTGACACTGGCGGCTGAGCATCAGGGTGGGAATATCTGTATTGAAGTTATTGATGATGGTGCAGGTTTAAACCGCGAGAAGATTTTGGCTAAAGCACAGTCTCAGGGCCTGAACATCAGCGAAAACATGAGCAATGAAGAAGTGGCCATGCTGATTTTTGCGCCCGGATTCTCTACCGCAGAAGTGGTAACAGATGTTTCTGGTCGTGGTGTCGGAATGGATGTGGTTAAACGTAATATTCAGGATATGGGTGGGCAGATTCAGATCAACTTCCAAGAAGGGAAGGGCACCATCATTCGTATTCTGCTCCCACTGACATTGGCAATACTGGATGGTATGTCCGTCAAAGTTAATGGGGAAGTTTTCATTCTGCCTCTGGGGGCTGTAGTCAGTTCATTGCAGCCACAGGAAGAAGATATTTACCCATTGGCGGGTGATGAGAAATTATTGCAGGTACGTGGGGAGTATTTACCGTTGCTTGAACTGTACCGCATACTCGATATCCCGAATGGAAAAACCGATCCTACAAAAGGCATTGCCGTTATTGTGCAGAGTGCCGGACGCCGTTATGCGTTGCTGGTAGATAAACTGGTGGGACAGCACCAAGTTGTTGTTAAAAATATTGAGAGCAATTACCGCAAAGTGCCGGGTATTTCTGCGGCCACCATCATGGGGGATGGTAGTGTTGCACTCATCATTGATATTCCTGCTTTGCAGAAACTCAACCATGAACAATTGGCTGTGCGTAAAGCAGAGTTGGTGAATAAATAACAAATAAGATAGACCCGATAGATTTCAGGTTGCGGCATAGCCAATAGAGCGGTGGCTTGAAAGGTAAAGGTGATAATCATCTCAAAGTCAAAAGGTAACATCATGTCAGCCATAGAAGAATTAAATAAATTATCAGGGGAAACAACCGGAAAGGAGTATCTGGTTTTCACCTTGGGTGACGAAGAGTATGGAATTGAAATACTGAAAGTGCAGGAAATTCGTGGTTATGACCAAGTTACCCGCATTGCGAATACGCCTAACTTTATAAAAGGGATTACTAACCTGCGTGGGGTAATCGTTCCTATTATTGATTTGAGGATCAAATTCTCACAGGAAGATGTTACCTATAACGACAACACTGTTGTTATTGTTCTGAACCTGCTGAATCGCATCGTCGGAATTGTGGTGGATGGCGTGTCAGATGTCCTTTCCCTGAAAGAAGATCAAATCTGCCCAGCACCGGAATTTGCGGTTACGTTATCAACAGAATATTTGACAGGGCTTGGTTCCCTTGATGAACGGATGCTGATTCTGGTCGACATTGAAAAGCTCCTCAATAGTGAAGAAATGGCATTGGTCGATTCAGTTGCGAAAGGCTGATGTTTTTAAAGCTGCTGTACTAAGAAAAACAGCAGCTTTATTGTTTCAGGTCGCCGGATAGAAAATGTTTTAGATCAAAAAAAGCACTGTAAAAAAATCAATTTTTAGAATTACGCATAAAGTTCCCTTTAAGCGTGCCGATAACACTGGCATAGCAATTTATTACAAAAGGGAAGTCATGTTTAACCGAATGAAAATAGTGACGGGACTGATCTCGGTCATCATATTATTTGGTGCTCTGCAATTTATCTCCGGGGGCTTATTCTTCAATGGGTTGAAGGATGATACAGAAGCATTTGAGCTGACGGATAAAATGCGCGAGCAGCAAAAATTACTGGATGAAAGTTGGATTAACCTGCTGCAAGCTCGTAATAATCTGAATCGTATTGGTATCGTCACCATAATGAAGCAGCAGAGTTTTGATAGTGAATATTCTGTCGACGAAATCTGGGCGGAAGCCAAAGTCAATATTGCTCGTGCGGAACGCCGTTTCGAACAGTTTGATAAACTGCCAAAACTGCCTGTACATGATCCAGAGCGTCTTCAAATACTGAAACAAACTTACCGTGACTACCTTAATGCTTTGAAAGAACTTGATATTCTTCTGACAAAAAAAGACTTTAAATCCTTTTTTGAACAGCCAACCACTGGCTTCCAAAACGCTTTTAATGTGGAACATACATTCTATTTGAACCAGAATGACAAACTGTATCAAGAAATATCAGAAACAGCGAATAGCGCTTATCGCAACGTCATTATCAGCCTGATTTCTGTATTTGTGTTGCTGATTGGTGTCATGACCGTAAGTTGGATTGGCCTGCGTAAAGCACTTATCGATCCATTGCATACATTGCTGGAAAACATAAAAGCCTTCTCAAAAGGAGATCTGACTCAGACGATTACCGTATCCGGTAATAATGAGATGGGCATGTTAGCTGTTGGCTTGAGAGACATGCAGGAAGAATTGATTAACACGGTCAGAAGCGTCCATCAAAGTACTGAAACCATTTATACCGGCACCAGCGAAATTGCTGCAGGTAATAACGATCTTTCTGCCCGGACAGAACAGCAAGTAGCTTCGTTGGAAGAAACAGCTGCCAGCATGGAACAGCTGACTGCGACAGTAAAACAAAATGCTGACAATGCTCGCCAGGCCAGTAACTTAGCTGACAATGCCTCTGATATCGCTCGTCAAGGAGGTAAGGTGGTGGCTAATGTTGTTGAGACAATGCATGAAATCGCTGACAGTTCCCGAAAAATCTCTGATATCACTGGCGTGATTGATGCCATTGCTTTTCAAACCAACATCCTTGCACTTAATGCTGCGGTGGAAGCTGCCCGTGCCGGAGAGCATGGACGCGGTTTTGCCGTTGTTGCGGGTGAAGTACGCAATCTGGCACAGCGTAGTGCTGAAGCAGCCAAAGAGATTAAGGGACTGATTGAAGACTCTGTAAACCGCACTGATACTGGCTCTATGCAGGTAGAAAGTGCGGGTGAAACCATGAAGAAAATTGTCAATTCCGTAACACGCGTGACCGACATCATGGGAGAAATTGCATCGGCTTCTGATGAGCAAAGCAGGGGAATTACTCAAGTTGGTGTGGCTATCTCTGAAATGGATAGAGTTACTCAACAAAACGCGTCACTGGTTGAACAGTCTGCCGCTGCGGCGGCAGCATTGGAAGAGCAGGCAAAAGTATTGACCAAAGCGGTCGCGTTGTTCCAGTTACCGGAGCAAGTAGAAAGGATGAAACCTGAAAACAGAAAATATGAAGTTTTATTGACGAAAAAGACGTCAACCCCTCCAGCTAATAAAACGAATTCCCCCACACTGAAAAAAAGCAGTGATGTGGAAGACCCATCTAATTGGGAAACATTCTAAAAAAATAATAGCGATAACCACGGCTGCTTAAGGCAGCCGTTAAACGAGGTGATTACATGTTAGGCAAGCTTCGCATATCAACCAGTTTGTATCTATTATTAATGATGTTTTGTGTTATGCAAATTGTTTCGAGTGGTTTATCGCTGGGAATAATTCATACAGATCAGACATATATTGAAAGAATTGATCTGGGAACTCAACGGAGAGATACCCTTGGCTTGAGTTGGGCAGCATTGTTACAAACGCGTAACACTCTGAATAAAATCGCAATTGCACAAAAAGTAGGACAGCCGCAAGTTCAGATAGATGCGATGGAAGCATTACTTAAAAGCTCACTGAATGAATCGGAAAGAAATTTTGCCAAATTTATTTCACTGCCCCAAATTGGAGAGAGTAAAAAAAGGGATGACTTATTAGCTGAGATTGAGCAGGCTCATCGAGAATATTTTAATGCTCTGAAAGAGCTGAAAGATTTTCTTTATGGAGGAGATTTTCAGGCTTTCCTTGATCAGCCGACAGAAGAGCATCAGCGTCGGATGGAAGTTGTATATAACAATTATATGCATTACCTCAATAACAACATTATAGAATTGATGGCCGACGCAGCACTGTATTACAAAATTGCTGTTGCTATGTTCTTTGGCTCCATTCTGATGGTATTTACTGTTGCTATAGCAGCTAATTGGTGGCTGAAACGTAATCTGCTCAAACCATTTGAAAATCTGAGAGCTTGTTTTCAAGATATGGCAGAAGGCCGTTTGGATAAAGAAGTGTCTGTCACAACCAATGATGAAATTGGCGACATATTCAGAAAACTACGTGATATGCAGGAATCGTTAATTAAATCGATTTCGGCAGTGAGGGATAACACCGATCAAATGCATATCGGTATTCAGGAAATTACACAGGGAAATACCGACTTATCGTCACGGACAGAAGAACAAGCAGCATCACTGGAAGAAACCGCAGCCAGTATGGAAGAACTGACCGTCACTGTGAAGCAGAACGCAGAAAATGCACGTCAGGCCAGCGAATTAGCAGTTTCCGCATCCCAAACTGCCTCAAAAGGTGGTGAATTGACCACGAGTGTTGTGGCAACCATGGATGAAATTGCCAATAGTTCGAAGAAAATCAGCGCAATTATCAGCGTCATTGATGGCATTGCTTTCCAGACCAATATCCTTGCTCTTAATGCTGCGGTAGAAGCTGCCCGCGCAGGAGAACAAGGGCGTGGATTCTCCGTGGTTGCAGGTGAAGTACGTGATTTGGCACAGAGAAGTGCCGAGGCAGCAAAAGAGATTAAAACCTTAATTGATGAATCTGTCCATCGTGTAAACCAAGGCTCAGAACTCGTTAATCATGCGGGGCAAACCATGGATGAATTAGTCAGCTCTGTTAACCGGGTAACAGAACTGATGGCTGAAATTGCGGCTGCTTCCGATGAACAAAACCGTGGTATTCATCAAGTTGCCCAAGCTGTCAGCCAAATGGATCAAGTCACACAGCAAAATGCGGCCTTGGTGGAGCAATCTGCGGCGGCTGCATCAGCACTTGAAGAGAAAGCAGACATGCTGGTGAAAAACGTTGCTCAATTTGAACTGCCTAAAGATTCTGGCAATGAATATAGTCATCAGAAGTCTTCTGCATCAAACATGACCAATGAGTATATTGTAAGTTAAGTACACTGAGGTCAGATGAAATCCAATTTAACAGCTTCAGATATTGATGCTATTGCACCGCTGAACTTTATGCTTCAGCGGCATGTTTTGTCAGATGCGCAATTTGAGCGTATCTGCCAGTTTATCTATCAACGGGCTGGCATTGTACTGGCAAAAAATAAACGTGAGATGGTGTATAACCGCTTAGTCAGGCGGCTTCGTGTATTAGGACTTAATAACTTTGGCCAATATCTGTCGATTTTGGAACAAGATATCCACAGTAACGAATGGGAATTATTCATCAACGCATTAACCACCAATCTCACGGCATTTTTCAGGGAAACCCATCATTTTCCTATTCTGGCGACACATGCCAGCAGGAAAAATGGGGGAACATACCGTGTTTGGAGCGCAGCTGCTTCAACAGGTGAGGAGCCGTATTCTATTGCAATGACCTTGTGTGATGCACTGGGGCATCGTTCAAATCGGCTAAAAATCATTGGCAGCGATATCGATACCAGCGTGCTGGAGAAAGCCCGGCAGGGTGTTTATCGACTGGAAGAATTACAGTCTCTGAGTGAGACCCAAAAGAAAAAATATTTTTTCAAAGGAGTTGGTCTTTTCGAAGGTCATGCTCGGGTTCGCCCTTTGCTTGCTGAATTGGTGAATTTTCAGCACTTGAATCTATTGGATTCTGATTGGGCTCTAGACGGTAAATTTGATGCGATATTTTGTCGTAATGTCATGATTTATTTTGATAAAAAGACACAGGAAAGGATTTTGCGCCGTTTTATCAATGTCTTAAAACCGGATGGTTTGCTCTTCGCAGGGCATTCCGAAAACGTCACTCAAATCAGCCGAGAGTTCTACTTGCAAGGACATACCGTTTACGGTGTAAGTCGGGCAAGGAGGGGTCATGAATAAAATAACTGTTCTTTGTGTGGATGATTCGGCGCTGATGCGTCAAATCATGCGGGAAATTATCAATAGCCACCCTGATATGGAAGTGGTCGATTGTGCTCCGGATCCATTTGTTGCCCGCGATTTAATAAAAAAATACAACCCGCAGGTATTAACGTTGGATGTCGAGATGCCTCGCATGGATGGGATCGATTTTCTTGAAAAATTAATGCGGTTACGTCCTATGCCAGTTGTGATGGTTTCTTCTCTGACAGCAAAAGGTTCGGAAATTACATTAAAAGCGCTGGAATTAGGTGCCGTGGATTTTGTCACCAAGCCACAGCTGGGTATCCGTGAAGGTATGTTGGCTTATAGTGAACTGATTGCTGAGAAAATCCGTGCTGCGGCACAGGCAAAAGTCAGTTCCATGGCACAGTCTTCTGAAATTGCTGAACCGCTGAATTTCAAGCCATTATTATCCAGTGAAAAACTGATCGCAGTTGGAGCTTCGACGGGGGGAACGGAAGCAATTAAAAATTTGCTGCAACCCCTGCCTGTTACCAGCCCGGCATTGATGATCACACAGCATATGCCCCCTGGTTTCACGCGCTCATTTGCTGAACGCCTCAATAAACTGAGTCAAATCACTGTCAAAGAAGCCGAGGATGGAGAGCGAGTCCTGCCTGGTCATGCTTACATAGCACCGGGGGATTGCCATATGGAGCTTTGTCGCAGTGGTGCCAATTACCAAATCATGATAACCAATGCGCCCCCGGTTAATCGTCATCGCCCTTCTGTTGATGTTTTATTCCGCTCTGTTGCCAAATATGCGGGGCGCAATGCCATAGGCGTCATTTTAACGGGCATGGGCAGTGATGGTGCGGCGGGATTGTTGGAAATGAAACAGGCGGGAGCCTATACCCTGGCGCAGAACGAAGCAAGCTGCGTGGTATTTGGCATGCCACGGGCAGCGATTCAATTGGGAGCAGTGGATGATGTCATGGACATCCGAAACATCAGCAAAGCTATGCTTGCTAAAATCAGCGCAGGGCAATCGATTCGCATTTAGTAGTTGTTATTTGACGTTAATTTTTGCAGCACTGTTTTTGCAACATTATTTTTACTGTATTG
This sequence comes from Xenorhabdus sp. Sc-CR9, assembly GCF_963897815.1. Classification (NCBI taxonomy): domain Bacteria; kingdom Pseudomonadati; phylum Pseudomonadota; class Gammaproteobacteria; order Enterobacterales; family Morganellaceae; genus Xenorhabdus; species Xenorhabdus sp. Sc-CR9. The sequence continues at coordinate 1,688 of NZ_CAWQTY010000221.1, read as the reverse complement.
TTTTTGCAAACAAAATTGTGCTGCCGGACAAATGAAATTCTAAGGAGTTTTTATGGCAAGTAAGGATCTGAGATTTTTGGTTGTTGATGACTTTTCAACTATGCGCCGGATTGTGCGTAATCTATTGAAAGAGCTAGGTTTCAACAACGTAGATGAGGCTCAGGATGGGGCTGAAGCGCTGACTAAACTTCGTACTTCTGAATTTGATTTCGTTATTTCTGACTGGAACATGCCAAATATTGATGGTCTCGAATTATTGAAAACGATTCGCGGAGAAGAAAAATTGGCTTCTTTACCTGTTTTGATGGTGACGGCAGAAGCGAAGAAAGAAAACATTATTGCAGCAGCACAGGCTGGAGCCAGCGGTTATGTGGTGAAACCGTTTACTGCCGCTATCTTAGAAGAGAAGCTCGATAAGATATTTGAAAAATTGGGGCTCTAAGGAGACAAAATGAGTGAAAATCCAGTCATGCCTAGAGGTGAGGCAATTCCTACCAGTGAAATAATTAGTCGTATTGGGCAGTTGACAAGAATGCTGCGTGATAGTCTGCGTGAACTGGGATTGGATCAAACTATAGCTCAGGCGGCTGAGGCGATCCCAGATGCAAGGGAGAGATTGAATTACGTTGTTCAAATGACGGCACAGGCGGCTGAAAGAGTGCTGAATTGTGTTGAAGCAGCACAGCCCCGTCAGAATGAACTGGAAGCGTCTGCAAAATCTCTGACTGAACGTTGGGATGAGTGGTTTGCAAACCCGAAAGATCTGGAGCTGACTGATGCCCGCTCACTGGTAACAGATACGAGAAACTACCTGACTCTTGTGCCTGATTATGTCTCATTTACCAATATCCAATTACTTGAGATCATGATGGCACAAGACTTTCAAGATCTCACGGGACAGGTAATCAAGAGGATGATGGAAGTCATTCAGGAACTGGAAAAACAATTGGTTATGGTATTAATGGAGAATATGCCCTCTGACCAGATGGCTAAAGGGAAAAAAGAGAACGATAGTCTCCTTAACGGCCCTCAAGTCAACCAAAATGGTACAGGTATCATTGCCAACCAAGAACAAGTTGATGATTTGTTGGATAGCTTAGGTTTTTGATAACGAGAGAAAATACTTAAAAACGGTGTATTAAAAAATAACTTAATGAACAGGACGATTGTGTTTTGATCCCGTTTGGGTGAGTCTGATGGCTGGCCCAAACATCCACCTTGGCTTTCCCCCACTATTCTTCTATATCCAATGAATTTCAAAATTAGGGTATAAAAGGACACTGTCCTACATCACACAGAGGAAAACATTGTGAAGTCGATTGATAAGATTATTAAGTTGAAAAACTCATTTGTTTCTTACCGTAAAGAATCAGAAGACGGTCTGGAGAATAATCGAAACCCCATCGTTTTTTTGCACGGTACAAATAGCAGTGGTCAAAGCAGCTTTGGGATTAACCATAAACATAAAGCATTATCTCACTCAAATAGATAAAGACACCTTAGAACCTATTCAGAATTTTTCCTGCGCAGTAATAGGATAAGAAAGGCCAAATTAACAAATTGAAGGCTGGTATTTAAATAGCGTTCACAGTTTTTCCATAAGCGGCGGCATTTATCCAGCCAGGCAAATGAACGCTCGACCACCCATCGGTTGGGGATAACCTTGAAGGTATGAAGCTCATCACGTT
>NZ_CAWQTY010000220.1:0-14547 GCF_963897815.1 Xenorhabdus sp. Sc-CR9 | reverse complement strand
GCAATAGCAACAAGATACGATAAACTTGAACGGAATTATGCCAGCATGGTGGCACTGGCGTTTATCATTGTCTGGTTGCCAATGTGGGTTGATTGAATTATGACCTTAAAACATCAACAGTCCCTATGTCACAACAAGATTTTATCATTTGGGTGTTTTGTTGGGTAGCGGATAATTTAATGGAGTTACAGCAAGGCACACGATTGAGAAGCCGGGGGAGTCCACCCAGGTTGAGTGACGCAGAAGTCATCACGATAGAGGTTATCGGTGAATACTTAGGTTTTTCAACAGATAAAGGGATTTGGACGTATTTTTGTCACCATTGGCGTGAGTGGTTTCCAGGACTCGGTTCACGAGCCAATTTTGCCAAACAAGCCTCGAACCTTTGGGTTGTAAAACAAAAACTGCAAGAAAAGCTGGCGATATTATTGGGCGCCTTCGACAGGCCGGTACATATTATCGACGGATTTCCGCTGCCAGTCTGTGGGTTCAAAAGAGCTAAAGGGAGCGCCAACTTTAAAGGGCAAGCCGATTATGGGTACTGTGCCGCCAAGAACGAAACTTACTACGGATTTAAAGGGCATCTGATGATAGATGAAACGGGTGTGTTAACAGGGATCACGTTGACTCCCGCCAGTGTCAGTGAGCGTGAAGCCGCCTGGGATTTGGCCGCCCCGATAAAAGGGTATCTGCTCGGTGATAAAGGCTATTTAGGCATTGAGTTTAAGCAGGAAATGAAGAAACAGGGGATTGAGATGATTACTTCGATGCGTACCAATATGGATGATCCTCTTCCCAAGGAAACGAGAAAAATGATTAACGCCAAACGCCGTTTAATTGAAACCGTGATTGGTCAACTCGCCGGACAATTTGCTATCGAGAAGTGCTGGGCACGGGATTTGTGGCATTTGAGTAATCGAATTGCTAGAAAACTTCTTTCTCACACGTTGGGTATTTTTGCCAATTTTAAACAAGGTAAAAGTCAACGCGACTGGCTTCAACAAGCCAACGTTATAAGATGTTAAAGTCGAGCATCGCGTTATTGATAACAAAAACATCACAAATGATCTGATTCATTCACAACAACTCCATATTCAGGAGAATAATACATGTTAAAAGCATGGAAAATTTCATTTATAGCTGTATCCTTGCTTGCATCTTCCCCCATTTATGCGGCCACTGAACCTGCTGTTGAAGCCAGACAAGGCATGGTTGTCAGTTCACAACGCCTTGCTTCACAAGTTGGCATTGATATTCTCAAAATAGGAGGCAATGCCATTGATGCTGCTGTTGCCGTTGGTTATGCCCAAGCAGTCGTCAACCCCTGCTGTGGCAACATTGGTGGTGGTGGTTTTATGACTATCCACCTTGCCAATGGCAAAGATACCTTCATCAACTTCCGTGAAACTGCCCCCTCCGCCGCCAGCGCCAATATGTATCTGGATAAAGATGGCAATATCATCAAAGGTGCCAGTCTGTATGGTTATAAAGCCGTTGCCGTACCTGGCACTGTCATGGGTTTTGAAGAGGCATTGAAAAAGTACGGTACATTGAGCCGCGAACAAGTCATGGCACCGGCCATCAAACTGGCACGTGAAGGCTATATTCTGACCCGTGGCGATACCGATATTTTGGACACAGCAGTTAAGCGTTTTGCTCAAGACCCTGAAGCGGCCCGTATTTTCCTGCGCAAAGATGGTACACCATTCGAGCCGGGCGACAGACTCATTCAAACCGATTTGGCCAACACGCTAGAAATGATTGCCAAACAAGGGCCGGATGCTTTTTATCGCGGTAAGATCCCTCAATTAGTTGAAGAAACATCGAAAAAGTCAGGGGGAATTATTACTGCGGCAGATTTCGCCAATTTCCATATTACAGAGACAGCTCCTGTTACCTGTAGTTATCGTAGTTACAAATTTATCTCTTCCCCGCCACCCAGCGCTGGTGGTGTCACATTATGTGAAATATTAAACATTGTTGAAGGCTATGATCTTAAATCTATGGGATTCAATTCCGCTGCTTATATTCACACCTTGACTGAAGCTATGCGCCACGCTTATATGGACAGAAATACCTACTTAGGCGATCCCGCATTTATTAACAACCCGCTTGATCGGTTGTTAAGCAAAAGCTACGCGGAATCCATTAGGAAAGAGATCGAACCTAACAAAGCAACACCATCAAAGAATGTCCAACCCGGTATCCCTCCTCATGAAAAACCAGAAACCACACATTATTCCGTAGTAGATAAAGACGGTAACGCCGTATCAACGACCTATACCATCAATGGATTCTTTGGTGCCGTTGTCATTCCTCCTGGAACAGGCTTTTTCCTGAATGACGAAATGGACGATTTCACAACGAAAGTAGGTGAGAAAAACGCGTCTAACCTGATACAAGGAGCAACTAATTCAATTGCCCCAGGTAAGCGCCCACTATCATCAATGAGTCCGACACTTGTGACCAAAGATGGAAAAATCTTCTTGGTATTGGGTTCTCCGGGAGGTTCACGCATTATCTCTATTACTTTGCAAAGTGCCCTGAATATCATTGACTTCAATATGCCACCACAAGAAGCTGTCAACAGTCCGCGCATTCACCATCAATGGCTGCCAGATAAAGTTTATTACGAAAAACGCGGTCTATCGAAAGATACCCTGAACTTATTGGAAAAAATGGGTTACAAGATGGTCGAACAGACCCCATGGGGAACGACAGAATTAATCATGATTGGATTACCGGGTGCTGCGGGTGTTACTGCTGATTCATCCGTCTCCGGGAGTGTCCGTGAAGGTTATATCTATGGTTCCCATGACGTACGGCGACCTGCCGGTGCTGCCATTGGCTATTGATTTCATCTGCAAGCAATTGCAAGTTATGGCTTGAAAAGACAATCAGAATAAATAAACAAGGGTGAGGAGCTTAAGTATGCTCACCCTTATCATTAATGTCATTGCATGAATTATAAATAAAATTAGCGAATAACTGCCTGTAGTGAACTTATTTTATTCTACTTTTCTTCATGCTGAACTTCATACTTTGGGAGATTAACGCCTCCCGCAATACGGTCATAGATAGCACACACAACAATAGACAGCAAAGTAGGCAGTAACCACGCCAGCCCTTGATCAGCCAATAGCAAGTGTTTCGTCCATCCTGGTAACAGGTGGGACAAATATTCAGACGATTTTACTGCATCCAAAACGCCAAACAATAAGCTGACAGACATGGCCGGAGCCAGAATACGTGTAAAGTTACGCCACCAGTCTATGGTAAAACTCAGCAATACCAGCACAATACATGGCGGGTAAATTGCCGTCAGTACTGGAATTGAAAACTTAATCAAGTGGCTCAGGCCCAAATTAGACACCAGCATGGAGAAAGTGCCCAGAATCAGAACCAGAGAACGATAAGACAACGGTAAATAACGGCTGAAGAACTCAGCACAGGCGCAAGTCAAACCAACAGCGGTAACCATGCAGGCAATGAAAATCAGTATCGCAAGGAAGAAACTGCCATAGTTACCAAAAACATTCTGGACATAAGCATGCAGAATGACTGCGCCATTTTCAGCAGTGGGTACCAATGTGCCACTGCTTTCCCCCAGTTTGAACAAAGAGAGATACACAAGAGCCAAACCAAGACCAGCAATCAAACCTGCCCACATGGCATAGCGAGTCAGTAAAGTAGAAGCTTCAACTCCTCGAGAACGAGCTGCATTGACAATAATAATACCGAACACCATCGCGGCCAATGTATCCATCGTCAAATACCCATTGACAAAACCATTTGAGAATGGAATTTCTTGATAGGTTTCAACGGCAGGAATAGGGCTACCTGCTGGCCATAACACAGCAGCAATGCCGAGAATCGCCAGAGCCAGGATTTTAACCGGAGCCAGTATATGTCCGATGCTATCCAGTAACTTACCCGGATATAGTGAAATCAGGAGCACCAACGCAAAATAAATAACACTATAGATGAATAAAGGAAGTGCTCCTGTGCCCGTAAGCGGTGCAATACCTACTTCGAAAGAAACTGTGGCGGTTCTTGGTGTTGCAAACAAAGGGCCGACAGCCATATAACAAACAGTTGCCAGAATCAGACCCGCAGTTTTACCAATAGGCGAACTGAGTGCTTCAATACCTCCACCGACTCTTGCTAAAGCAATTACGGTGATGACTGGCAGGCCAACAGCCGTTAGCAAAAAGCCTAAAGCTGCTATCCAAACATGTTCTCCTGCCTGCAAGCCAACCATAGGCGGGAAAATAATATTTCCCGCACCAACGAACAAGGCAAAGGTCATAAAGCCTAATGCCCAAATATCCTTAGATGATAAACGGTGTGCCATAATTATTATTAATGTATTTTTGCCAAAAGAATTGCATGCGTGATAGTAACTAACGCAAGCACTTGAATTTTCACCGGCGAGACTGAATTCTGATGTAACAGTCAGTGATCAACATAATATTCACTGATAATCGCAAGATACAGAACGATAGTGATAATAATAGCTAGAATCGCCAACAACTGCCCCCAAGTAAAACTTTTATAGTGTCAAAAGGCAAGCGACAAACCAAAAACCAGAATAATATTCCAAACTAATTTTTAAAATTAGTGATTATTGTTATCTATCATTGAATACACACTATATGATTTGTACTTTTTTCAGTCATATTGATTAATAAATCATTTTTCCGTTTTGTTACCATTTAATTCCATGTAACTTATTATTTTTTATATAAACTATTTTTAGATAAAACGATAAGTCTAGATATCAATAGAAAGCTAAAAGTAGAACCTTTTCCTAATACGCTCGAAATGTCGAGATGAGTATTGTAGTGATGCAGGGCATGTTTCACTATCGCAAGCCCCAGCCCACTACCGCCCGTTTGCCGCGAACGTGCACGATCTACGCGGTAAAAACGTTCTGTCAGGCGTGGTAAATGTTCCGCACCAATCCCACCGCCATTATCCTCCACCTTAAACAGCGCCCCCTGAGAGACACTTTGCCAACTCACTTCAATTCTTGTTCCCAAAGGAGTATGGTTGATGGCGTTATAGACAAGATTCGACATAGCACTGCGCAACTGATCTTCATTTCCAAAAACTTTCAGTTTTTCATCGATATTAAACACAATATCGTACTGATTATTTCCCAAGGTTAATGCTTCTTGCTGCAATAAAGTCAAGAAAGCGGGAACATCAACAATCTCATTCATGTCAACTTGTGGTCCTGCTTCAATTTTGGAAAGATGCAGCAGTTGCTTAACCAGACTGTCCATTCTCCAGATTTGCTCCTGCATGGTACTGACAGCTTTCTGGCTGGCCTTACTATCAAGCTCTTGATCCTGCATCATCTCTAAATAGCCTTGAAGCACGGTGAGTGGCGTTCTTAACTCATGGCTGACATTGGCGAAGAAATCCCGTCTGGCGTTTTCCAACAATCTTTTTTGAGTAATATCACGCGCCACCATCAATAACTGCTTTTCTGAATAAGGCATGAATCGAAACTCCATCATATTTCCGTTATTCAGCTCAATGGATAAAGGACGGGAAAAATCATTTGCCATGATATAGCGGCTAAAATCGGGGTAACGAAGTAAATTGAAAATATGCTGACCATTATCATCCGGCCAGCGAAACCCAAGTAAATGTTGGGCTAAGCGGTTACACCAGAAAATGTTACCTTCCGTAGTAAGTATCACGATGGCATCCGGCAATGATTCTGCGCCACTGCGAAACCGTTTGATCAATAACGCGAGTTCACGACGCCGTTTACGATTACGCTGTTGCATCTGATAGATACCATAAAAAATAGGCTCCCATCCCCCTCTCCCCGCAGGAGGTAACGAACTGCGATCCAGCCATAGCCAATCGGATAACTTCAGCAAGTTATAGCCATGCCATCCCAGTGCCAGAAATAGTGCAATAACGAGTAACCATGCCAGATGACCGACAAAAAGAGACAAAATGACCGCAGGCAGACAAAAAAGCACAAGGCCCCAGACCAATTTTTTCCAAGATAAACGCTCAAGCACACTATTTTCTCCAGCATGAAAACATTATTACCCGAAACTTCTATTACATTAAACCACCCACTACTCAGTTACAGTCATTCAAACCAACATGACCAATCAACAATAAACGAATTCAGCACCGTCAATAACGGGTAGAAAAACGATATCCTGTGCCACGAACAGTCTGTACCATTTTGTCGTGCTTACCGACTTCTAAAGCCTTACGCAAACGTCGGATGTGCACATCAACAGTGCGATCTTCCACATAAACATTCGTTCCCCACACATAATCAAGTAACTGCTCGCGGCTATAAACCCGTTCTGGATGAGTCATAAAAAAGTGGAGAAGTTTGAACTCAGTTGGTCCCATTTCCACATTCTGCCCCTGACTGGAAACACGATGAGATGATGGGTCCAGTGTTAACCCATCCATATCAATAACCTCATCAACCTCCATAGGCGATATTCGCCGAAGAACAGCTTTAACGCGAGCAACCAATTCCTTGGGTGAAAAGGGCTTAGTGATATAATCATCAGCCCCGATATCAAGCCCACGCACCCGATCTTCTTCTTCTGCGCGCGCTGTTACCATAATGACAGGGATTGTTTTGGTATTATTATCCCTCTTCATTTGCTTAATAAGTTGTATCCCCGAACCTCCGGGAAGCATCCAGTCTAATAACACTAAATCGGGATAAGGTTCTGATAACCTCCCTATTGCCGTATCATAATCTTCGGCTTCAACGGCCTGATAACCGTTTTGTTCCAGTACAAAACAAACCATTTCACGAATCGGTACTTCATCTTCAACTACCAAAATACGTTTAACCATGGTTGATCCTGCCAATATCATTGAAGTCAGCAACATTCACTTTGTGTCATTATGAGTCAATTTTATGACAATTTTATGAAAACCCTTATACCTCAATTATCAAGCTGCAAACTCATTCACAGTGAATGCATTACGCTTTTGTCATATTTCAATTGTAAATGCGAACTTGCTCGAAAATTCAATTATGCAAATCAAATTGCGCAGGACATCCCTTATACACCCATTATAATTAGCGCTTATCATGGGTAAGAGAGAGCATAGGTGATAAAATATGCGAATCATTCATACATCGGACTGGCATCTTGGCCAATATTTCTTTACCAAGAACCGTGCTGCGGAACATAAGCATTTTTTACAGTGGCTTATTGAAAAAATCATACAACATCAGGTTGATGCATTAATTATTGCCGGAGATATTTTTGATACAGGTGCCCCTCCCAGCTATGCCCGTGAACTTTACAATAAATTTATCGTAGCGCTACAGCCTACAGGCTGTCAGCTAGTCATTCTCGGGGGAAACCATGATTCCGTCGCCACGCTCAATGAATCAAAAGCCCTGCTTTCCTACCTGAATACGACGGTGATTGCCAGTGCTGAACCCGAAAGCACAGAACAGCAAGTAAAGGTACTGAATAATAAGGATGGTAATCCGGGGGCAGTTCTCTGTGCGATCCCCTACCTTCGTCCACGGGATATCATGACCAGTCAGGCCGGGCAGTCTGGCATTCAAAAACAGCAAACGTTACAGGATGCCATTACCAAACACTATCACCAACTTTATCAACAGGCCTGTGCATTGCGGGAACAACTTGCTCAACCCTTGCCAATCATTGCTACCGGGCATCTTACCACCGTGGGCGCCTCTACCACGGATTCTGTTCGTGATATTTACATCGGCACGCTGGATGCTTTTCCCGCACAGGCATTCCCGCCTGCTGACTATATCGCACTCGGGCATATCCACCGTCCGCAGGTCATCGGAAAATCAGAGCACATTCGCTACAGTGGCTCCCCCATTCCCCTGAGTTTTGATGAGGTAAATCAGGAAAAAAGTGTGTGTCTGGTTGACTTTAAGGCAGATAAACTCGGGAGCATTACACTCTTGCCGATTCCGCGCTATCAGCCTATGCAGCTTATTCGTGGCAACCTTACGCAAATAGAAGAACAATTGCAGGCGTTCAAAGAGTATCAAGGAGAACGTCCTGTTTGGCTCGATATTGAAGTTGCAACCCAAGATTATCTTCACGATATCCAAAAGCGCATCCAAACTCTGAGCGAAGGGTTGCCTGTGGAAATTATCCTGCTACGCCGCAGCAAAAGCGCCCGTCAACTGTCATTGTCTGAACAAAATAAAGAAACACTCACTGAACTGAGTGTGGAAGAAGTTTTTGAACGGCGTCTGGCACTGGCCGAAATGGACGATCTTTCTCAAAAACAACGCCTGACTACCCTATTTAAGCAAACGCTGGATGATATTTCTCAGCACTAACAAAAAGAACAAATTCCATGAAAATTCTTAGCTTACGACTGAAAAATATCAATTCCCTGAAAGGAGAATGGAAAATTGACTTTACAGCAGAGCCATTTGCCAGCAACGGATTATTTGCCATTATGGGTTCAACCGGCGCGGGCAAAACCTCCTTGCTGGATGCCATTTGTCTTGCTCTCTATCATGAAACACCACGATTAGAGACTATTTCCACAACCCAAAATGAATTAATGACGCACCATACTGCCGAATGTCTTGCTGAGGTGGAATTCGAAGTCAAAGGTATCGCTTATCGGGCATTCTGGAGCCAACGCCGTGCCCGCAATAAAGCTGATGGCAAACTTCAGGAGCCGAAGGTTGAATTGGCAGATAAAAAAAGCGGTAAGATTTTGGCAGATAAGATCCGGGATAAAAAAGAGAAAATTGCCGAAATAACAGGTCTGGATTTTAGCCGTTTTACTAAATCCATTCTCTTATCACAGGGGAATTTTGCCGCATTCCTGAATGCACAAGATAAAGATCGGGCAGACCTTCTTGAAGAACTAACTGGAACAGAAATTTACGGCATCCTGTCCCAGGAAATTTATCAGCGCCATAAAGAAGCACAATCTGAACTCAATATTCAGCAAGCCAAAGCATCTTCTATTGAATTGCTCACACCAGAACAGCAACAAGCATACCAAAGCCAACAACAGCAGCTTATTACAGAAGAAATCCAGCTCAGCCAGCAAATAAAAGCATTACAAATAGCTGAACAGTGGCTTTACCGACGCAATGAACTTCAACAATCACTGTCACATAATACGTCACTTTTGCAACAGGCTGAGCAGGCTATTCAGGTAGCACATCCCCAATTACAACAACTTGCAGACAGCGAACCCGCAGAAAAAATCCGTTCATTATGGGATGCCCAAAATCGTACTCTTGATGAAAAACAGCGGCTTATTGAGCAACATACAAAAATAGAAAATGAGCGCCGGCAGCAGCAAGCATTACTGCAACCTGCGGAACAGCTATTGGTTCATTCAGAAAAAACGCGGGAAGAGCATCAACAATTCCAAAATCAGCAGGAAAAGCTCATCTCAGAGCAAGTAATGCCACTCGATCATAAAATTGATATTCAATCAAAAGAACGACTGGCACTTGAGAAAGAAATAACCAGACAAAACCGCGAGTACTCTGACATCCTAATCCAGCACCAAACCACGCAAGATCATACAACCACACTGAATAAAGAGCAGAAAAAGCTGGAGTCCTATTACGAGCAACATCCCTATTACCACAATTTGGACAGCAAGCTGCCTGAATGGAAGCAATTAATTACCCGTCAGCAAGAACGACAGACGAAAATAAACCAATTCACGCAAAATACCCAGCAAATTACCCGAGAGATCACTCACGAAACCAATCATTTAAACAAGCTGAATGCAGAATTGGCTAAACAGCAAGAACAAAACCAAATATTGCGCAATAACCTTATCAAGGTTGAAAACCAACTTACTGTTTTGCAACAAAAGCATCCGTTGGAACAGTTACAGAAAAATATAGAAAATTATCAGAAACAACTGACATCACAGAATCAACTGGAGATCTTACTGCCCCAGATCCAGCAATTAGACAGAGCGATCGCTGACTATCAAACCAAACTGATACAATCTCAGGAGTGCCTCAAGCTCTTGCCGGATCAGATCGCCACTGCCAACCAACAATTAGCAGAAAAACAGCAACATTATGACGATCTCGACAATCGTATACGTTTAGAACAACGGATTGTCAGTCTGGAAAAAGAACGAGCACTATTAAAAGAAGGGGAATCCTGCCCACTTTGTGGTTCAACTCATCATCCCCTAATTAGTGAATACCAGAGTATTGCCTTGCCGCAGTCAGAGGAACGATTGAAAAGCCTGCGCCAACAAATTGGGCAACTGCAAGAAAATCGGACAGCGCTACAGCAAAAACAGCAGATCCAGCAACAACATTGCGAACAATTGCAGCAAAATATCGCGCAATTCAACGATACATTGACGGGATTCACTAAACAGTGGGAGCATCATTGCCAGTTATTACAGTCCATTGACTTACTGATGGATACAGAATCGGTTAATCACTTTATCAGCCAGCGACAATTCGCTTATCAGCAATATCTGAGCCAACAGCAAGCACTTTCGCAGGCAGAAAAAATCTATCAAACAGCGGAAAAAACGCTAACCGCCAACCGTGAACAATCTCAAGCATACGAAAAGAATATTGAACTGGCTAAATTCAAGCTGGATACCGCTCAAAAAAAATTGTCAGAAAAAACCGCAGAGATTTGTCAGACAGAAGCTGATTATGCGGTAACAGCACAACAATTAAATACTGAATTGCAATCGACGCCTTTCACACTGCCTTCTTACCAAGAAGCAGAAAACTGGCTGCAACAACGTGAACAAGAATTAAAAAATTACCGCGATTCACGCGAAAGATGGCAGCAACTACAAAAAGAACAAGCAGCCCTGCAAAGCCAACTCAATGAATTGGAAAAGCAAAAAAATAAGCTTGCCATCCACCTTCATGGCTTGAATGAGCAACAACAGCAACAAAAACAGTTATTGGAACAAACCCGTCAGGAACGTCACAATTTATTTGGTGAGCAAACCATTACTGACGTTCATCAGGGCTTACAACAAAAAACCAATGAACTTGAAACTGCTTACAAACAGGCTGCTTTTCACTTACAACAATTACAAAATAAAATGAGCCAATTAACTGGCGCTGCCAGTGAAATTGAAAAAAGCCATACCTCAGCCGAATCCAGCTATAAACTTGCCGTTAAGCACTTCCAGTCCGGATTAGCACAACAAGGTTTTCTTGATCAACCATCCTTTGAGCGTGTTTTATTGGAGCCGGAACAACGGGAAAAATTGCAACAGTTACAAGAAAAACTTGAACAACAACAATTGCAAGCCAGAACCCGGCATCATGGATCTGAAGTTGCATTACAGCAGCATACGGAAACACAGCCGCAATTGTCTGAGCAGTATGAGGCCGAGCAATTATTAACCATGCAGACCGGGGCTGAAGCTAAGTTAAAACACAATAACCAGCAACAAGGCGAGGTCAGAATCCTGCTCAACAGCGATGCAGCCCGCCGACAACAACAACAACAATTACTGGCGCAAATCGCACTCTCACAACAAAATTATAATGACTGGAGTTATCTCAATAATCTTATTGGTTCCGCTGATGGCGCTAAATTCCGTCGTTTTGCCCAAGGGCTGACATTAGATCATCTTGTATATCTGGCAAATATCCGATTGGAAAAATTACATGGTCGTTACTACTTACAACGTAAAGATGATGGCGGGTTGGAATTACAAGTTGTTGATATCTGGCAGGCGGATGCAGTTCGGGATACCAAAACCCTTTCCGGTGGGGAAAGTTTTCTTGTCAGCCTTGCCCTTGCTCTCGCCTTATCTGATCTGGTGAGCAACAAAACACAGATAGAATCTTTGTTCCTTGATGAAGGTTTTGGCACACTGGATCCTGAAACTCTTGATATCGCTCTGGATGCTTTGGATCACCTTAATGCGTCAGGGAAAACTATTGGGATAATAAGCCATGTAGAGGCATTAAAAGAGCGTATCCCTGTTCAAATTAAGGTAGAAAAAAATAATGGATTGGGTTTCAGCCAATTAGCGCCAGAGTTTCGGGTTTTGACTTAATTACATGAATGACTAAAGTTTGGCAATCATCTGAACGATCCAATTGCCAGAAGCTAAAAAAACAACTTTGATACGATCGAGACCTCAACCACCACCATCTAATTTGGGGCTAAAATAAAATATCGTCAATAACGCGAATGAGATAAATACAGGGTCCCCACATGTGGGGGAAAAAAGACAGTCAGTCAATGGCAAAAGGGAATTCAACATGAACTGATGGCTAGCCACTGTTACAGCTGCTTCGTGCAACCTATCTGACAAAATCGTTAGCTGCGAGGCTCATTTTGACCTATATCTGAAGGAATGTGGGTGGCGATTTAACACTCCGGGGATAAAAAACAATTAACTATTTTAAAACAAATAGTTAAGTAAAATATTTAGCTATTATCTAGGACAGCCCCAAAAAATTTATTTTTTGTTGAAAATACTATTACACATACTATACTTTTAGTATAAGTAATATTTAAAGCATCAACTATAAACATTCACATTTAAATAGGTTTAAATCTATACCTTCGTGGAAAGTAAATCCTATTAAATACAACTAAAAGACGGAGAGTAATCTATATTTATAATAAATAAAAAACCTTTTTGATAAAATTCCATAACGCATTATTGTTAATATAAAATAATGAAATCAACACTTAGCTATAAACTAGTAATTCATTATATTATTTAATTAATTCATTACTAAAAAACACACAGGTTTAATTTTATGAAAAATTCATTCTCTATAGAAAATAGGTTAGAAACCTTCAAAAACATCACCAAAATCCTGGCTGGAAAACTAGATGACAACACCATTAATAATATTAAAGAAAAATTATTAAACTTTAGTCTGGGTAGTTATTCGGGCACCGCATATCTAGATAGTGATATTTTTTACACAACTCTTGAATTATCTCTTGATATTGGAAAAAAATTTAAAGGGGCAGCTTGGGGAGTCGAATCATTAGGTATATCAAGCTTTGTTGGTTATATTCTAGCTGATATTGACACACTTATTGAAGAAGGAAATAATTATATTATAGGTGATACAGCAGGTGGAGTTTCTATAACCTTTTTAAATTCATCGTATTTACCTGTTGGGTCTTTTGAAGGAATTGGAAAACCAATGATAGGTGTAGGTAAAGGTAGCGGTCATTGGTCTTAATAAATTTAAAAATTATTATTTTCTCGATCGCTTACCGGCGCACTGGTTTTTGAAATCCATTGGGTATATATTTTTTATTTTCAAGCTGCAACTTTATCAGATGCAGCTTGAAATTTATTGAGTATACTTATTTTTCATACTTGATAATATAGAGATCTTTTGTCGATACATATCCCGTCGGGCTAGCATAAAACCCTCCAATATAGGGCTTTACCAGTCTGACATTAACATAATAATAAATAGGTATCACTGGAGATTCTTGGGTAATAAGATCCAGTCCTTGCTGCTGGTATGATTTATCATTAAACTCTCCGGCTTTTTTAATTAAAAAATCGTAATCACTATTCTCGTATAATGCTGTATTTTTGACTTGCCCTGACTTATACATATCTAAAAATGTCATTGGGCTATTATAATCCGCAATCCAGGCTCTTCTGATCACTTCGAACTTTCCTTGATGCATATTATCTAGCATTACTTTCCATTCTTGATTTTGCAAAGCGACATCAACGCCAAGGTCCTTTTTCCACATAGAACTCACTGCAATAGCAATTTTTTTATGCGATTCATGAGTATTATAGAGAAGGTTAAATTTCAGAGGGTTATCTTTGCCAAATCCTGCTTCATTCAGTAACTCTTTTGCTTTGGCAATACGCTGCTCCTGTGTCCACGAAGCATAATCCGGTTCTGTAAAATTTACCCCTCCGATATTTGGTGGCATAATCGTATATGCCGGTTTCTGTCCCTGCCTTAACACTTTATATGCAATAACTTCTCTATCTACGGCTAAGTTTAGTGCTTGTCTTACTTTAATATTATCAAATGGTGGTTTCTTGTTATTAAATTCGTAGAAATAGCTTCCAAGCTTAGGTGATATATTTATTTGGTCACTCATTGTTTTTTTCAATGATTCAAAAGATTCTAATGAAATTGATTTAGTGAAATGTATTTCTCCCGATAAGTAACGATTTAAAGCCCCCTTTTCCGAACCGGTAACAAGATAAGAACCTATTCAGAATATTTTTAAACCTGAATAGTTTTTCATGTAAACTGGCGGGATGAGAAAAGTTTATACCAGTGACATTAGTCGAGAAGTGTTCATGGAAATTGAACCCCTGTTGCTCAGCAAGAGGAAACGCACACGCCCCAGAAAAGTCGATGTCTACGAGGTATTTTGTGCCTTGCTATATTTGCTCAAGAGCGGTTGTCAGTGGGATATGCTGCCCAGCGATTTTCCCCCAAAAAGCACGGTTTATTACTACTTCAAACTCTGGAAAGAAAAACCGTCAGAAACAGACCCCAGTTTGCTTGAGCAGGCTTTAAAAAAATGTCGTTGGCGAGGACCG
>NZ_CAWQTY010000219.1:0-15501 GCF_963897815.1 Xenorhabdus sp. Sc-CR9 | reverse complement strand
AACGTGATGAGCTTCATACCTTCAAGGTTATCCCCAACCGATGGGTGGTCGAGCGTTCATTTGCCTGGCTGGATAAATGCCGCCGCTTATGGAAAAACTGTGAACGCTATTTAAATACCAGCCTTCAGTTTGTTAATTTGGCCTTTCTTATCCTATTACTGCGCAGGAAAAATTCTGAATAGGTTCTTAGCCATCAGAAGAGCACAGAAGTTATTTGGTGCTCAATATGCGGGTGTTCAGTCACATTCAGCATCAAGTGCAAATTATCAGGTGCTTTCAGCTTTGCTTGAGCCTGGAGATATTTTGTTGGGTATGAATCTAGATCATGGAGGGCATCTTACCCATGGCAGCCCCGTTACATTTTCAGGTACTTATTACAGATCAATAGGTTATGGTACTACATCAGAAGGGCTTATAGATTATGATGAAGTGAGGAGGTTAGCCCATATTCATCACCCTCGTATAATTATCTGTGGCGCTACTGCTTATTCAAGGATTGTTGATTTCGAGCAGTTCAGAAAAATCGCTGATGAAACAGGATCAATTCTGCTTGCTGACATTTCGCACATTGCGGGGCTTGTCGCAACTGGACGGCACCCTAGCCCAATCAATGCCGCACACGTAACTACTACTTGTACTCACAAACAGCTTGCAGGACCCCGCGGTGGTTTGATTATGTCTGGGCGTGATGCCAACGAAAAAGTTCCAGGCCTGAAAACAACCTTTGCTCGTACTTTGGAACAAGCAGTATTCCCTCGGATGCAAGGAGCTCCAGCCGTCAATATGATTGCTGCAAAGGCAGCAGCTTTTGGTTATGCAATGTCGCCAGAGTTTGATGCTTATATGAAACGAATTCGAATCACAGCTGACACAATGGCAATTGAATTTCAGAAACATGGCTATGAAATTATAGGGGGTAGGACTGAGAATCACACAATTCTGATTCGTTTGCATGGCTCTATGACAGGTTCTATTGCTGAATCGGCTTTGGAGCAATGTGGAATTATAGTTAACAAGAATCGCGTACTAGGGGAGACTCGTTCTTCATTCGTCACAAGTGGATTACGTATCGGCACGGGATCTTTGGCGCAACGCTACATAGACCAATTAGGATGTGTCCAACTTGTTGATTTAGTTTGTAGGATATTGGCGGCAGTGAAGCCACTTGATGAGCATGAGTTTGAGCTAAATCCAGCTGTATGCGAACTATTTCGTTCAGAGGCAGAAGCACTATGCACAATGTATCCTTTAATCAGTTACACGGAGTGTTAAACAACTGACTAATTGATTCCGGTTGAGGAAATGTTATGTCGATTCTGATTAGGGTTAATTGGACACTTTGGGAAAAAATATGACAAATAAAATCAGATATGTCGCCATTAATGGATCAGAGCGCCTAGATGGGAACAATGCACAGGCTCTAGCATGGGCAAAAGATTACTTAGAAAAGCAAGACATTATTCTAGATGTTTTCTCTTTAGCCAAATTTAAAATTGAACCATGTGGGGCGTGCGGAGATTGTAATTTTCGTAATGAACCCTGCATACAGAATGATGATGCAGCGCGTGCAATCCACTTAATGGAAGCTAGTGACGGTGTGATTTTCGCATGTGCAGTACATGGATTTGGTGCAACACCTTTAATGTCCGCTTTCCTAGAGCGGGTTGGTACTGGTTTTTTGCGGCATAACCGAACACTAACTAACAAGGTGGCTGGAGTAATGGTTACAGGGCGGCGAATGGGGCATGTCGAAGTGTACAACCAGATGCTCCAATGCGCGCTTTTGAATCGAATGATTTTAGTTGGGTATGGTTTTCCAGCCATCTTGATGGGTGACAAAAAAGGTGAAGTGCTTAGAGATCAAGAGGGAATGGAGATGCTACGTCGAATGCTCGACCGTATGGTATCGATGACTCGACTTATACGTGAATACGAACATCTAACAGGGCAAAAAGCGCTACAGGTTCTCGAGCCTGGAGAGCGTCATCGTATGAATGAGAATGGTGAATTCTACGTCCCACCAAAGCTCGATATGTGTAGATAATTTCTAATAGTGGGAATGAAATGTATGGGTTCTGTTATGTCTCTTGTATTAATTGTGGATATTTGTGTCTTGTACTCTAATTTGATTTTAAGTGACTAACATCTTTCTAATGAGTGAGATAAATAAAGAAAATGAAGCACAGTAAGATTAACTGGGATAAACAACTCAACAATTTCCTAGCTGAGTGGGTCATATCAGAACATTTTGAGCGCTTTGAGCGAGCAACCGTAAAAGAGGTAGCTGAGGCTTATATTGGGGTATATTCAAATCGTCCAACTAGTTGGTTAGCTTTCTTGGCTCGCAATAATAATGTTGAGCGAACAAAAGTCATTTCTATGGAAGCCGATCCTGAGTTAGTTCGGATACCAGGAATGCGACGTTCAAAGTTTTTACTCCCTCAATCTTTGGCTGCAACAGTATTTGGTGCTACACGCCTACCTTTGGTCAATCATGAGTGGCGATTGCGTGATGTCGGTCTTACTTTGGCAGATTATAGGAAGATATTATCTGAACTTACGGAATTTACTATAAGTGCCCCTGTCCGCTTGAAAGATATTGGGAATGCTTTTGGATTAACTGGTCCTCAGGCTCGTGCGTACGTCTCTGTTGCCACTTACGACGGTGTTTTAATTCGTATTCCTCCTCCGAATATTTGGTCTAACAGGTGGCTATATGCTGCTCCTCCTAATGGGTTGCTACAAAGTAATGATACATTATTAACCAGTGAATGGTTATTGCAGGACATCGCTGCTCGTTACATTAAACATTATGGTCCAGTTACAATCGATGACTTAGCTTGGTGGCTGTCAATTTCAAAGGAAAGGTCTCGTTTGCTTATGGAAAGCTCTATGGCGTGTGAAATAGGCAATGGAGTGTGGATAAGTATTACTCGGCAAGAGCTATTTGAACAGTGTATTTCCAAAACAGCTCAGAATCTAAATACTGATGTGCGTTTTTTGCCTGCTTGGGATCCGTTGGTAATGGGGTATGCCCCTGGTTCAAGACAACGTATTTGCCTCGGGCTTGATAAAATTAGGGGATACGATGCAGCGGGAAATGGCCTCCCTGTTGTCTTAATGGGAGCACGAGCTGTAGCCACTTGGGGCATGAAAGTCAATGGATCCAAACGTTCTATCCAAATTGATCTCTCAAATGTTGCAGGCAAGGAACAAGAAGCCATTCAAGGAGCCGCCTTTATTTGGGCTAACCGAATCGGAGCATTTTATGACCCTAGTAATAATAACAAATAAATAACAACGGATAAGGTTGGGTGACATGAAGAATCAGATGATGTTGGCAGGACCTGAGCTAAATAATAAACAGTTAGGTAAAAAGAAATTTGAGAGGTTTCCCTGTACTGCTCGGACAATATGGGATGCTTTTGAATGTTGTTCCACAGAGCAGCCGACATTGATTGAACGAATAGAAGAGGAAATTATTTTACCTGATGGACTAGTTGCATCTGTCGATAACCTCATCGTTATTGCTGCAATGATAGGTTCTTTACTTAGTACTGAAGGAAAAATAACTATAGGAATATACTCTAATATTTCAGTAAATTATATTGATATTGATATTGATATTGATACGAATGAACTATGTGATGTTGCTGATATTCATATCCGTATTGCAGAGTTGCGTGAAATAGCAGAGCTAACGCAACCAAATGTTCTGCTTCATGCTGATATAGAGGTAACTGATGGTCAAAATTCTCCACCTTTGGAATCATTGGTTTGGCTTGTGGCAAAGAGAGATGGGTGTACATTGTCTGTGAGGAAAGATTGTATTGATCAACCTGCTCGTGAACATTTACGAAAAATTATACTCTTTGTATGTATGCGGATCTTGAATCCCATGGCTCTTCCTATGCCTGAAACTCTACCTACACATCTAAAATATGAATTTAATGAACGTAATTCATTGATAAAAAATATATTTTACCATGTTCAGATGAGGCCATTAGCCCTAGCAATCGTCGATGATAATAATGGTAAGAATTTGACCTATGCCGAACTTTGGCATTCTTCCGGTATGCTAATACAGCAGGTACGCAAGCAGATATCTCCTCAATGTTTGCATCCGCGGCTTGCTCTTTTTCTGGAACGAGGTTGGCAACATCTGACTTCAATTATCGCTGCCCAGAGAATGGGCGGAACTTGTGTGTTGATCGACCCTGCTAACCCTGATGATTTGATATATAACTTTCTTCAGGAATGTCGCCCCGACTCTGTGCTGACTATTGGCAGTATGATAGACAGGGCGCGTAATCTTACAAGCTGCCCTATATTGGAAATAGGTAAAGAAAATAAACAATTGCCACAGGTTGATTGGGAATATGGTAATTGGATTGAAACGGCCAATGAGGAATGTTTTATTGCTGGTACCTCTGGGACGACAGGTCAGCCTAAAGCTGTTTGTTTATCTTATCGCGGGATGGTTGCCACACTTGATGCAATTACCAAATCTGCTGGGCTGGGGGAAAGTTCACGAGGAACATGGTTGACATCACCGGGGTATGGCATGGTTGAAGTTGATCCTCTGCCAGTACTATATGCAGGTGGAACAGTATGTATCCCTTCACCTGAAACCTTACAGGATATAAGGCTGCTGGCGCTTTGGTTTATCAAGAACAATGTTACACATGCACTAGTGATGACATCTATTGCTGAAGCATTTTGGGTTGGCGAATGGCAAACAAACCTGCGCACAATGTTGATTGCTGGTGAGAGGTGTAAGCAATGGCCTCCTCCTAATCTCAGCTACCAAGTACTTAATGTTTATGGTTCTGCGGAAGCGGCGGTGGTATCAATTGAAAATTTATCATCTGTTCAACATCATACACTGTTGCCTTCTGTAGGGCAAGCAGTAGCTGGAGCAAACATGTATGTAGTTGATAGTGCAGGCCAAGAACTCCCAGCGAATTGTGTTGGAGAATTAGTTATTACCGGAGAAACTCTCTCTATAGGTTATCTCGACATTGAAGATACTAGGAAATCTTTCCAGCCGAATATATTCGATAATACCTCACCATCGCAATACATCACTGGGGATAGAGCACGGATGAGTTTGGATGGTACTGTCGAAATTTTGGGACGGTCAGATTCGATCGTGAAAATTCGTGGACATAGAGTAGATCTAACAGAAGTAGAGATCTCTGCTCTTGAAGTTTTTGGGGTGGCGAAAGCTGCTGCAACTTGCTTCACCAACGATATTGGAACAACGCTAGTACTATTTCTTGAACTTGTCTTAGATGTTACGGCAAGAGTGAATGCTGTAGATGCAGTGCGTAAGCATCTTGGTAAGAGGTTAAAACCTGCAGCTCAACCAAATCAAATAGTTGTTGATGTGTTGCCAATAGGACGAAATGGTAAAGTGGATTACCGTGCGCTGAAGATATCTCCGGTTGAGATAGATATGACGCATACAATTTTCTCTCCAAACACAGAAATTGAAAGTACGTTGTGTTCCTGTTGGTTGAATTGGACTGGATGTGATCAAGCAACTCTTGAATCTAATTTCTTTAGCACTGGTGGAGATTCCTTACGAGCCATGAGAATGGTAGGCGAGCTTGCTTGTAAATATGGCATTCATATAGAGATGAGTTCTTTTCTTGAAAACCCTGTACTGCTGAATCTTATACGTTTGGGCAACACTTCATGTGATAGCAACTTGCCAACGTTTGAACATCTGTCCGGCGACAAACAGCTACAGCCTTTTACGCTCAATGAGAGCCAGCAAGCTTTGTGGATTGGACGTGGATCTGACTTCGATTATGGTGGTGTCGGCTGCCAAGGATATTTTGAGTGGGAAGTAGAAGATCTGGAACAAGAAAGATTTGAACGTGCTGTGAGTTTGCTAGTTGACCGCCATTCAATGCTAAGAGTGACGATTAACGAAAGTGGTTACCAGCAAATCGGAGTAGTCAATGGAAGTGAGGCAGTCGAATATGTAGACTTGAGTGGTCTTCCAGATAGTGAAATAAATAACAAAATTAACTTTGTGCGTCGCCGTATGGCGAATGAAGAGATAGGAACAACACAATGGCCTTTATTTAAATTTGTAGTGAGTAAGATTAGCCTGCACTTAAGTAGGGTGCATTTCTGTATTGACATGTTGATTGCTGACGCATGGTCAATATTTCAGGTGATTATTCCTGATTTGATTGACTTATACATGGAAGAAAATCCTCAGTTACCAAAACTTAAAACGTCGTTTTTCGACTATGTTGCGCACAGGCACAAGATTATTCAAAGTGAACAATATCGCGCTGATCGAGAATATTGGTTACAAAAAATTGTAGACTTGCCGTCATCCCCTCGGTTACCGCAGCTTGAAATAGGGGAATCTGCTATATCCCCTAGATTTGAAAGACATGAAGGTACACTCGAACAAGAATTTTGGGATAGATTAAAAGCTCAAGCTCAAGAACGAAATATTTCCCCCTCAGGTGTTATAGCTTTGGCCTTGTGTGAGGTTTTACGTTGCTGGAGCGAAGAAGAACGGTTCACGTTGAATTTCCCTGTTTCAGATAGAATGCCAGTTAGTGATGATATTGACTTAATTGTTGGAGATTTCACTAACACTTTACTTGTACCTTACGAACCCATTATTCACGATACACTTGAGAAGCGTGGCCAAAAACTACAAAACGCGATCTGGAATGCACTTGATCATAGGCTTTTTACTGGTGTTGAAATATTACGGGAGCTGTCTCGGATACGGAGAAATGGTCGTGCACCATTGATGCCAGTAGTGTTGACAAGCCTTCTTGGACATCCTGGACGACATGATGCTGCTCGGTTAGGTCGAGAGGTCTTTGGCGTGTCGCAAACCCCGCAAGTGACGCTGGATGTTCAGGTTAGAGAATCAGATAATGTTCTATATTTCAAATGGGATTATCTTACAGGAGTTATTCGTCCTGATGTAATTGAAGCTATGTTTGGTGCGTTTTGTAGGTTGCTGCAACAGCTAGCATGTGATTCCGAAATTTGGAAATGTACATGGCTCGACCTACGACCATCATCGCAGGTTACTATACGAAATACCGTTAACTCAACGCAGAAATTAGTACCTGAAGTTCATTTGCGAGATCTATTTTTGGAGTGCCTTTCGAATCGAACAAATGAACCAGCAGTCATAGACGCTAATAAAACATATTCTTGGGGTGAAATAGGCAATGCAGCAGCACAACTCAATACTCTAATTCAGAAATTTTGTTCTCCTGATGATCGGTTTGTCGGAATCGTGTTACCTAAAGGAGTAATGCAGTATGTTGCTGTTTATGGATGTTTACTGGCAGGTATCGGGTATGTTCCTATAGATATTGATCTACCACCCGAACGAATAGATATAATGCTTGCCCAAGCTGGGGTGCGAATCGTGATTTCATCGCCAGAGGCTATATTACCCCTAGATATCTATAGAGTAGAGTGTACTGCCAAAGACCTTAACATTTGGACTCAACAAAATACCAGAATTGCGATTGAGCCTATTCGGAAAGATTATTCACCGTATGTGATCTTTACTTCGGGTTCTACTGGTAATCCAAAAGGAGTTGAAATTCCAGAGGCCGCAGTAGTCAATCATATCTTCGATGTCATTGAACGTTTTGGTCTGGATATTTCAACCAGACACCTCGCTACAGCTGCTTTGCACTTCGATATGTCAGTATTCGATATTTTTGGTCCCTTAGTACATGGTGGCTCAGTCGTGGTGCCTGAGCAAGCAGCTGGACCAGATCCTGACACTTGGTTACGGTTACATCGTCGCTATAAAGTGACATTTTGGGCATGTGTACCTGCAATCATGGAATTGTTATGCCGCGTGGCCGAGGTTGCTCACAAAACATACATCATTTACTCAGTAAGTAATATAGTAATGGCTGGTGATTGGATCCCATTGTCACTATTACCACGAGCGAGAGCAATCTTCCCTTCTGCTCGGATGTTTTCGTGTGGTGGGCCGACTGAGACCACAAATTGGTCAGTTATCCATGAAATTAATGAATGTGAAGGCTGCATGGTTAGCTCCGTTATTTATGGTACACCTATGCGGAATTCTGCTTATCACATTATTGCTAACGACTGGACAGATTGTCCTGACTGGGTACCAGGCGAAATGCTGGTAGAAAGTGACATTTCGTTGGCTCGTGGATATATAGGCCAGCCAGAACTTACTCGATGTGCATTCGTTTACCATCCTAGAACTGGGTGCCGAATGTATCGTACAGGAGATTTGGGACGCTATTTACCTAATGGTGAAATTGAAATACTTGGGCGTATAGATAATCAGATCAAAATTAATGGGCTAAGGATCGAGCTTGGAGAAATCGAGAATGTAGCTCAATCTTGTGACGGAGTATCTAGAGCATGTGCAGTGGCATTGCCTGGCCTAGATGGACACCCAAAACAGATTGCATTGGCTTATATTGGTAATTCTAACTGCGAAACCATAATCAATGAAATAATTACACGACATTTACCTACCTATATGATTCCAAAAACTATTAAGCACATGATGGAACTACCTCTATCAAAAAACGGTAAGGTGGATGTAATAGCTTTGCGTAATGTACTAGGGGATGACATGAAAGAACCTAATATTAAAAATCAACAGACTATCCTACGAGAAGTTGTACGAGTAATTTCAGCCCAACTTGCCGAATCAATTGTATTACCAGAAGACAATTTCTTCGACTTAGGGGGTAATTCATTGACTGCTATGAAGATTAAAATCGAATTAGAGTCCAAACTTGAACTCTCAATCTCACTCGAGAGTATTATGCTGACTGAGTCAATCCGTGAATGTGCAGAACAAATTGCAGAAAGGAGTCTGTCATGACTAGTAGGCAATTACATCGGGAATGGCTTGAATATGTTACTGCATTCCTGAATGGGCAAATAAAACCTCAGTGTCTACATCAAAAAACTGAGGTACGAGCACAAGAAATACTGAGGTACGTTGCGGAACAATCATCATTTTATCGCAACCATCTAGATACCAGAAAAGGTTCTTTGAGTTTATTCAAGATTCTTAACGGTATTCCTTTTACTACTAAAGATGACCTTCGTTCTGCAGGAACGACAGTTTGCTGTGTCCCGTTCAACGAAATAGTCACGTATTATGAAACGACAGGAACTACTGGGCAGCCAACACCGTGTCCGCGAGCATCAATTGATGTTGAAACTAGTGGGATCTACGTTCAAAGAGCTATCGCAGATATATACCAATCAACTTTCGGTACGATGCACGCTCTTACTGCTATCATGGGACCATCAGAGTTGTATGCATTTGGGGATACCTATGGTGAGATTTGCCGGAATTTGGGAATTCCTTTTGTACGATTGTGGCCAGAAAGCCCACGAGTTGGTTTGGATAAAGCTTCCAAACTTATTACTGATCTTGGGGTACGTTCACTAATATGTTCTCCGGCAATAGCACTTGCGTTAGCTCGTCTTTATATAAGTCTTGGGATCGATCCTCAAGGAACTTCAGTGGAGCAGATTTTTGTTCTTGGAGAATTATGTACGCCTGAAATGCTTTTGAATATTTCTCGTATTTGGAATGCACACTGTACTCATGGCCTGTACGGCTCACAAGAAGCACATGCAATCGCTACAGGTTGTTTCAAAGGCAATCTACATCTTTCAGAGACAAATTATCTTGCAGAAATTCTCCCAATCCCTGGATTGGATGATGATGTAGGAGAATTATGTCTAACGATGCTAGTACCTGGAGCTAAGCCATTAATTCGGTTTTGTACAGGTGATTTAGCTCGTCTTCAACCACCAGAGGCTTGCGGATGTGGTAGCCATTCCCGTTGCTTGAAAGTATTTGGTCGGATTAATGATGTTATGACTCTTGGTGGTCACTTGATTCTACCTTCATCAATCGAATCTACTGTTTTAATGGCTGCTAATCGGGTTTGGGGATATCAGGTTACAGTTTTGGAGACAAATAGAGGTGCTGATGAGATGGAAATATCTATGATTGCTCATATTGGGAGCCGTTCAGTTACTCAAATTCAAAAGCAGATGGAAGAATGTTTTAATGTTCCAGTTAGGTTACATGTAGTAGATCGATTGGATTCGAGAACAGAGACTGGAGCCTATGTTTCTTGGAAACATGCTCGTGTTCGAGATAAGAGGAATCCAAGGCTATGATAGAACAACAATTGAAACATTCGTGGGTTATAGAACAGTATGAAGTTCCAGAGGCTGCTTCGGTAATACAAGTACGTAAGACACTGCTTGGTTTATACCCTAACCCAGCTTTGTTTGAAACTGGGGCAGGCTTTCAGGCTGTTGATGGCTCACAAACGATGTTCATGCTTGACTTGCTGTTTGAAATCACACTGGTAAATGATACTTGGAGTATCAGGAGCAATAGCCCTTTTGAAAGGTATATTGCTGAATGTGAATCAGTAGTGAATGATTACAATAAGCCTCTATGGAAACGTTTACGGGAGGTGACACAAATTATCGCACTACCAGATAGCTTCCCGTTGATGTTAGTGCTTGGGTACAGTGCAGCTCGTTTTGTGGAGCACCTGCCAGGGATGGCTCTTGAAGAAGGAGTTCCGGAGGTAGTGCTCCGTGTTTACCGACATATTATACGCTACGATGGCACAGGGAATGGTGCGAAAATTGATGTATTGATGTTTAGTCCAGATGAGATTATAGATACCCAAGTTTTATTTGCAGCACTCACCGAACCAAGGGTAGTTAGAACTCCTGCCAACTCTTGGGATTGGGGAGTTATTAGGGATTTAACAGATCGTAACACATTTTGTTCCGCGGTAGAACGAGCGAAAGAATATATCAGAGCTGGTGATATTTATCAGATGCAGCTTTGTCGTCGTGCTATATCGAATTCAACAATTCCTCCAGTAGACCTGTATGAACGACTTGCGTCGGTTAATCCTGCACCTTATATGTACTATTTGGCTCTTGATAATCAGAACATAATATCTTCTAGTCCGGAACTTATGATCCGTGTTCGTGATGGTATAGCTCAAGTTCGCCCTATAGCTGGGACTATGACACTGGAAGACATGAAAAGCAATCATCTAGCTCAGATCCCTAAAGAAGCAGCTGAGCATCTGATGCTTGTGGATCTAGCGCGCAATGACTTAGCACGTTGCGCTATTCCTGGCGGAGTGAACGTAACTTCGTTTATGAAGGAGGACGTCTATGGTTCACTTATCCATTTGGTTTCGACAATTGAAACTAAGGTTCGTAATAATTGCGATATATGGGACCTGATTGCGGCAAATTTCCCTGCAGGAACAATGACGGGTGCTCCAAAAATTCGCGCAATGGAGCTCATTATGGAGTTAGAAGGAATACCACGGGGACTGTTCACTGGATGCGCAGGGTACCTTATGGGGGGAAATGCGGAGTTCTTGCTTTGACGATACGTACAATTATTGGGAACTCCGGCCATTACGTATTACAGTCTGCTGCGGGTATTGTTGCTGATTCAAAAGCATCAGCTGAATGGGAGGAAACTGGTGCTAAGATCAAATCATTTGCTCGGGCAATGGGGAAGAGTGTATGAAAGTATTATTGGTGGATGCTTTCGACAGTTTTGTATTTGTTATTGAACAGTACTACTCCATGGCTGGGGTACAGACGAAAGTGGTTCGTGTTAACGATGATCCAATAAGTAAGTTTCAACGGTGGAAGCCACAACTTTTAGTTTTGGGGCCGGGCCCAGGAACTCCTCAAAAGCATGGTTACCCAGAAATAATTCGTTCAGTGGGTGAAGGTCAGGCCATATTTGGGGTTTGTCTAGGTCACCAAGCAATTGGGGAGTATTTTGGTTGGAAGCTTATGAGAGCACCGACTGTGGAACATGGTAAGTATTCACAGGTGCAACATGATGGTCAAGGTGTTTTTCGTGATATTCCATCACCTGTTAATGTTGTTCGTTACCATTCACTATCTATTATTAATTCTGAAATTGAGAATGAATTAGTGGCTACTGCATATACTAAAGGTAAAGGAGAGATAGTGAACATGGCTGTACGTCATCGCACACGTCCCATAGAAAGCGTGCAGTTTCATCCTGAAAGTATAGGAACGGAGTATGGACTCAGAATGATTCATAACTCATTAGATTTAGTTAATAGTAAAGTTGTGTAGTATTAGTCCCTAAAACAAATTGAACTGTATTAACCGGAATCAAGCCAGCTTAAATTGACCCTAAAATTTAGAGGAGGTAACTATGGATGCTGTAAGTAAGAAGAGATGGCAAGCGCTAGGTGTCATCTCTATTATTCAGTTGATATTACTGCTTGATGCTACTGTAGTAAATGTGGCACTACCACAGATTAAGCACGATCTAGGGCTTACAGATGGCTCTTTGACTTGGATTGTGAATGCCTATCTCATCACTGCTGGCTCGTTACTATTACTTGGGGGTCGAATAGGTGATGCCTATGGAGTATTACGTACATTCCAAGTAGGTATTGTAATTTTCGGGGGGAGTTCTTTCGTGGCAACTATTGCTCCTAACGCCACTACCTTGATCATAGGTCGTGCTGGCCAAGGGATAGGGGAAGCTTTAGCTGCGGCGACTGGTTTAGCAATGATATCTTTGTTATTCCCTTCGGGACCAGATCGTAGTAAAGCATTTTCAGTCTGGGCTGCACTTGGTGGGCTTGGATCAATACTCGGGGTTTTGTTATCTGGTGTAATCACAGAGCAGCTTTCATGGCGCTGGGTTTTCGGAATTAATATACCAATTATATTAATTCTAGCTATAGCTACTATATTAGTGATACCAAAATTCTCTAACCAAATATCTACTCGGTTGGATCTTAGTAATGCTCTAATATTAGCGGTTGCGGTATGTATAACCGTGCTTGGTGTGATCGGTTCTGGTATCGAGCAGCTTTTATGGCTCCGAATTATGCTGATCTTGTTAGGAATTTCTGGTGTTACATTAGTGTTAAAGCGTTGTAGGCATTCGGAGGATAGTATTATTCCTGCCCGGTTAATGACCAGTTCGCCACGATTAACAGGGTACGCTATTCTTGCAATTCAAGCAGGAACATCAGGCGCTGTTTTTTATCTTGGTGTCCTATTGCTGCAAGATTATATTGGAATGACTCCTTTGCAAGCAGGTCTCGCTTGGCTACCATTCTGTTTTGGCTTCTTTCCCGGAATTTTTTTATCTCAGTTCGTTACCCAACGGTGGAGTTCTCAGACTGCCGCCGTTGTCGGTCTATTTATCTCTGCCTTTGGTTTTATATTGTTTGCAACTGGGGTACCTATGCAAAACTACTGGGTTGGAATGATGCCAGCAATGCTTGTCACGTCTATTGGTTTTGGTTGTGTTGCCCCGGTTGCACAATCTCTTGCAACTACAGGACTGTCCGAATCTGATGCGGGAGCTGGGTCAGGAATAGCAACAACAATTCAACAGTTGTTTCAGGTAGGAGGAATGACACTTTTAGTCGCTGTTGCTATTAGTTTTACTGATGGTGTTGGAGTTTCGACTATTGAATCTAACGGATTCGTAGTTGCGTTTGCTTTATCCGCAATGATTTTTATTGGTGGAGCAATTTTTATTGGGGTGAGGCGTAGTGCATTAGTCCTTGATATAGAAAATACAGAAATTAAACATTAGGTTCTTTTATGCACCAGAACTATATAATTTCATTTGCGGATGAGCTTTCCATAGTGGTACCTAGTACTGCAAGCCTACGTGAAAAGTGGATCGGAGCAATGTTAGATCAAACAGGGAGAGCTTATACTGGGGCGTTACGGCTCGACTTTTCTCCAGGATGTGTATCAGAGCGAATATTTAGTGCAATTGTTGATACATTAACACAGCATCCTATTTTAGCTGCTCAATTTGATATTGAAGGTGATCTACTTATTGGCCGTGCTCCAAACAAAACTACATTACGTAATGCCCTCTGGGATTGCTTGAATTTTAAGCATGCAGGCATAACGGATGAGGTGTTTCTGGCTTACCGAGCGAAAAAGGCTAGTGAACCAGGGCTTAGGATAGCGTCAGTTACTGATGATACAGGAATTCACGTGTGGATAGGATTTTGGACCTACACTTGCGATGGTGCATCAATTGATTTGTTAATTGAAGACATAGTTCAATGCTATTGTGGTAAGTCTAAAGTATCTAAGTGTTGGATAGAATATGCTCATATGGTAAATGCTCGTGTGTCAAAACAAGTCATAAGCTTACAGGAAAGAATTGAAGTTTATCCAGGGTTAGGACCATATGGTCTTGATGCGATCCGAGAAACTCCGAATGGCTCAGTGGGTGCTATGCAGAGTGCAAAATTTAGCTCTTCTGTATTGCGTAGTGTTGTGTCGGCTTATGCAAGAGCTCACCGGGTCACTCCATTTGTATTGTTATTTTCTATTTTTCAACGCGCAGTCAGTGTGGTCAGTGGGGTTACTACTGTTGTCACAGGTGTTCCGTTTATCAATCGAAAAAGTTCCGATGAATTCAAGGTTGTTGGCTCTTTATCGAATACAGTTCCAATCACGACTCATCATATGCAAGACGAGTCTATACCTAGTATGCTAATTCGACTGCAACGTGATGTCATCAAAGCGTCTGCTCGCCAGGACATAGAACCGGCTGCTTTGTATCCCGATGGTATTTCACCTCGAACTGTAGCTTATGAACTCCCTTTCCCTCAGCTGTTTAATGCTTGGAACTCACAGTGTGACGGTACACGAATCTCACTAAGCGATAATGAGTGGATGGCTCTTCAGTTGCTACCAAATGATACATGCCGAGCAGGTTTTGAAATTACTTTAGATGAACATTCCGAGTATATATCGGGGAGAATAGATATGGATATTGATGCATATGGCAAGTGTGTGGAGCAGGTAATTAAGCATATGATTGAGGACTTGGAAAGTATCAGTTTAGATTCTGTGTAATCATTTAGCGTAGTACTCGAGGTCATTAAAAGAAGTCTCGTAGAAGAATTGTTATTCTCCGCCTGACTGAATAATTACGAACACTTTATCTCTTGAGATAGTGATATAAACTGATTCTCGCAGTAAATCAGGGTGTATACACTCTTATCAAGATCTCCCGATAGGAAAGATAACCTCGATTTATTGGGTCATATTCAGCTTTTTTCAGCCGGTGAATTCCCCTCAACCAAATCAATCATCACACTTTTTTGCGCTTCGATATTCCGGATATAGCCTAAAACAGTTTCGGGTTTTTTCCAGGTGCCTTCGTGCATGATCTGGGCGAGGCCGTAACCTGCTTCCGTCATATCTTGCGCCGCGCCCACACGAGCACTATGGCCCGTCCAAGTGGCATAGCGGCCTTTATTAACCTGAGCTTCGCTTAAGAAGGGAACTAAAGTGCCTGAGGCACGATCAAAGTTTTTGCTAAAGAAAACAAAATCGTGGAGATCCTCAGGCATGTATAATTTAGAAGAACTTTACTGCTGCGTCGAT
>NZ_CAWQTY010000218.1:0-15561 GCF_963897815.1 Xenorhabdus sp. Sc-CR9 | reverse complement strand
CCGGCTCCACCGGACAGCCGAAAGGCGTGATGGTCGAGCACCGCAGTGTCCTGCGCCTGATTATCAACAATGGCTTTGCCGATATCGGTCCCGATGACTGCATCGCCCATTGTGCCAATATTTCATTTGATGCCGCCACGTGGGAAGTATGGGCTGGCTTAGTACAGGGTGCCCGTCTTCTGCTGATCCCGGAAAAAACCCTGTTGCAACCCACCCATTTTGGTCAGTACCTGTCATCAGAAAAAGTCAGCGCCCTGTTCCTGACCACGGCCCTGTTTAACCAATATGCGCGTTTAATTGCCCCGTCATTGTCAGGCCTGCGTTATGTCCTGTTCGGGGGCGAAAAAAGTGATCACCGGGTCGCCATCCGCCTGAAAGCGGAACAGGTGCCCGCCCACCTGCTGCATGTTTATGGGCCGACAGAAACCACCACATTCGCCACCGCCTACGACATTCCAGTGATCGAAGATGAAAATGAAAACGGAACACTCCCTATCGGGCAGCCTATCAGTAATACCCGCATCTATATTCTGGACAAACTGGGCCGGCCCGTTCCCATCGGAGCGGCGGGTGAAATCCATATTGGGGGAGATGGCGTCGCCCGCGGTTATCTGAATCGCCCTGAACTGACGGCAGAGCGTTTCCTCACCGATCCATTCTCCCCGGAGCCGGGAGCAAGAATGTATAAAACCGGTGATCTCGCCCGTTGGTTACCAGACGGCAATATCGAATACCTTGCCCGCAATGATTTTCAGGTCAAGCTGCGCGGTTTCCGCATTGAGCTGGGCGAAATCGAAAATGCCCTGACTGCCCATCCACAAATAAGACAGGCGGTAGTGATTGATCGTGAACATAACGGCCATAAAACACTGGCGGCTTATCTGGTCACAGAAGGCCTATTATCCGATGAAATATTGACCACTCACTTATCCGATCGTCTGCCGGAATATATGGTTCCTGCCAGCTTTACCCGCCTTGAAACCCTGCCCCTGACCCGGAATGGCAAGGTGGATCGTCATGCCCTGCCTGAGCCGACTTTGGGGGATCGCGACAATTATGTGGCTCCCCGCAATGCGCTGGAAGCTCAATTATGTGCCATCTGGCAGGAGGTCTTGAGGCTGGAACAGATTGGCATTGAAGATAATTTTTACCGCATTGGCGGGGATTCGATTGTCAGTATCCAACTGGTTTCCAGACTGCGTCAGGCGGGTTTTTCCCTTCAGGTCAAATCGATTTTTGCCGCACCAACCGTGGCTCAACTGGCACAATGGCTGATCCAGACTTCTTCCACAGAAAAAATCATTGCAGAGCAAGGTTTATTAAATGGCGAGTTTGGTCTGTTACCTATCCAACAGGATTTCTTTAACTGGCGTTTATCC
Organism: Xenorhabdus sp. Sc-CR9; assembly: GCF_963897815.1. Classification (NCBI taxonomy): domain Bacteria; kingdom Pseudomonadati; phylum Pseudomonadota; class Gammaproteobacteria; order Enterobacterales; family Morganellaceae; genus Xenorhabdus; species Xenorhabdus sp. Sc-CR9. The sequence continues at coordinate 14,182 of NZ_CAWQTY010000218.1, read as the reverse complement.
AGTCCGCACCACTGGAATCAGGCATTTATGATCCGGCTGCCCGGTGATATCAAGTACGCCGCGATTGCACAGGCTTTGATCACCCTGACTGAGCGACATGATATGCTGCGCGCCTGTTTTATAGCGACAAAACAGGAAAATCGCCAATATTACCCCGCAGAAATGCCGTCTTGGTTACCCGGCTTACTGCATTGTGATATCAGTACCTTGAATGAAGCTGAACAACACCAGCAATTAACCCAATGGCAGAGCGGATTCGATTATACCAACGGGCCACTATGGCAAGCCGGCCACCTGACCGGATACGCAGATGGCAGTGCCCGACTGTTCTTCGCATTTCATCACCTGATTATTGATGTCGTGTCATGGCGAATTGTTGCCGAAGATATGCGCAGATTATTGCAAGGCGAAACACTGCCAGCGAAAACCAGCAGCTATCGGCAATGGGTCAGTGCCGTCCATCACTATGCAGAATGCCAGCAACAGGAAATTGCCTACTGGCAGCAAGTCATTGCAGGAAACAACGTTCACCCGGTATCCGGTGAAGCCAGTCATCAGAGGCTGGCTATATCCGCTGAACTGACGGATATTCTGCTGCGTGAAGCTAATTCCGGTTATCAGACTGAAATTAATGATTTACTGCTCAGTGCCCTCGCACTGGCATTGCAGGCTGTTTTCTCAAACCCCGTTAACCCTATCACGCTCGAAGGCCATGGTCGGGAAACCATCGACAGCACACTCGACGTCTCCGAAACCATTGGCTGGTTTACAACTGTATATCCTGTTCGTCTGGTCATGCAGGCTGATATTGCAGAAACCATTATTCACACCAAAGAGATGCTTCGTAAGGTGCCGAATAAAGGCATTGGCTATGGTGCATTGCGTCAGGCCGGATATTTGACCGGCGATTTGCCGGCGATCAGTTTCAACTACCTCGGACAACTGGGCGGAGAAACCGGACAAAACTGGTCACTGACCAGCGATGATTGCGGGATTGCGGTGGCAGAGGATAATCATAGCCATCTCTTGCTGAATATTAATGGCCTTATTCAAGCGGGTAAACTGCAATTCAGTGTCAGTTCCCGCTTGTCAGAAGTGCAGACAACGGTATTTATCACCGCATTTGAGCGGGCACTCTATTCCGTCATCACCACGGGGCAAAAACAGGCTCAAGCTGGCGGGATAAAAACCCCCAGTGATTACGGTATTGAAGGGATTTCAATCAAGCTGTTGCGCCATCTTCAACAGAGATACCAGATTGAAGCATTGTACCCAGCCACCAGCTTGCAACAGGGTTTTATTTATCATCATCTGACCCAGTCGCAAGACGATGCCTACCGTGTGCAACTCCTGTTGGATTATCATACCCATTTGGATATTCCCGCTTATCAGCAAGCATGGGCGCTGGCTTCACTGCGTTTTCCCATTCTCAGAACAGCATTTAACTGGGACGAAGAGGTGTTGCAAATTGCCACCGAAGGCGCAAGTATTCGTGCGGAAAACTTCGGGATCAAAGATATCAGCCCACTGCCCGAAGAAGAACGGAACTGTGCAATTGATGCCATTCAACAGTATGACCGTACCCTGCCGTTTGATTTCAGTCAGCCCGGTTTAATTCGTTTTACCGTCATTAAACAACATGAACATCTGGTCACTGTACTGATTACAAAACACCACGCTATTATCGACGGTTGGAGTCATCCGATTCTATTGCAGACCGTGCATGAGTATTACAACGAACTCACGCTGGGGCGAGTCCCCCAGATAGTTGCAGATAATGCTTATCTGGCAACCCAGCGATACTATTTGGATCATAAATCAGAAGCTGAAGCATATTGGGCTGAACGCAAGGCACAATTCCACGGCATAAATGATCTCTCAGCGTTGTTAAGCCATAATGTTGATTTAGCACAGATAAAAGCGATAGAAAACCCGATGGAGCAAACTATCACCCTACAGGGTGATGTTTATCAGCAGCTTAAAAAAATGTGCCGTGAGCAAGGTATTACGTTAAATGCCATGTTGCAATTTGCCTGGCACAAATTGCTGCACAGTTACACCGGGGATGAACAAACCATTGTGGGCACCACAGTATCAGGACGCGATGTGCCGGTAGCAGGCATTGAGTCCAGTGTCGGCTTGTATATCAATACCTTGCCGTTGATGGTTCAGTGGAGGGAGAAAAACAGTATTATTGACGTTTTACAGGAAATACAGAAAGATATCGCTGCGCTTAACAGCTACAGCGCCGTATCACTCACCAATTTACAATCTGACGGGGAGCGTTTATTCCACTCCTTGTTGGTTTTTGAAAATTACCCTGCGCCCTCAATTGGTGAAGGTGCGGACAGTGACCGTATCGAAAATACCTTAACGTTCCGCAATGCCATCGAAAAAACCGATTATCCCTTATCACTGACGGCTTATGAACCAGACAACAGCCTGATTGTCACATTGAATTATGGCGAAGCGTGGGTAACAGGTAAACAAGCCCAACGCTTGCTTGATCAGGTTGAACGTATTCTGCATGTCGTCGCCTGCGATCCATACCAGCTACATACATCAGTCACGTTCCTCAGTGAAGAAGAGCGCCATACCCTGTTGCACAATTGGAACCAGACGGATACGCCTTATCCGCAGGACAAAACCCTGCAACAATTGTTTGAGGCTCAGGTAGAAAAAACACCTGATAGCGTAGCACTGGTATTTGAAGGAGAAACACTGACCTACTGCCAGCTCAATGAGCGGGCAAACCAATTGGCTTGTGTCATCCGTGAGCATTACCAACAACGGCTTAATGCGCCTATGCAGGCAGATACACTAATAGCCCTTTATCTTGATCGCAGTCTGGAGATGGTGGTCAGTATTCTGGCCGTACTAAAAGCCGGCGGCGCTTATGTGCCCATTTCACCGGAATATCCACCGGAAAGAATCCGCTTTATTCTGTCCGATATTGCGGCTTCTTGTGTTATTACCCAGCAACGACATCTGACGGCACTGGCGGAATATTCTCAAACACTTTCAGAGCAACCAACACTGATATCGACAGATGATCGGATTATTACGGCAGACCTGCCAATGGAAAATCTGACGCCAATAAATAAGCCCAACGATCTGGCGTATATCATCTATACCTCTGGCACCACCGGTCAGCCCAAAGGCGTTATGATTGAGCATTCCAGCATCAATAATTTAAGCCAATTTATCACCCGAACACATTTGCTGTGCCCGCAAACCAAGGCACTCTTTTTCTCCAATTACGTATTTGATGCTTCTGTCTTTGAGATCTTCCCTGCCTTACTGGCAGGCAGTTCCCTGTTTATTGCTCCTGTCTCTGTGACAAAAGACAGTGAACAACTGTTGGCATTTATCAATACGCATGAAATTACCAAGGCGTTTATTCCAACCGCTTTGATGAACCATTTTTCCACTCAATTGCTTCAATCTACCTTGCAGATTATCCATACTGGCGGCGAAGCCTTGAATGCACTGAATTTACGCCCAGAAATTACAGTATTCAATCAATATGGTCCGACTGAAATTACCGTCTGTGCAACCCAGCATTTATTGCAGGACGGAGATCGAGCTATCGGCAAAGGCATCGACAATACTCGTCTATATGTACTTGATGGTGATGGCAATCCAGTTCCCATCGGAGCACCAGGAGAGCTGCATATCGGCGGTGCTGGCCTGACCCGGGGATACTGGAATCGGCCTGAACTGACCGCTGAATATTTTGTGGCAAATCCATTTGCTACAGCAGAAGATAGAGCCAAAGGTTACACCCGCTTGTATAAAACAGGTGATATCGTGCGCTGGTTGCCAAACGGTGAACTGGAATACCTTGGACGCAACGATTTTCAGGTCAAGATCCGCGGGTACCGTATTGAACTGGGAGAAATCGAAAGCGGCCTCACTACCCATCCTCAGGTGAAACAAGCGGTGGTGATTGACCGTGAACATAAAGGGAACAGTATTCTTGCGGCTTATCTGGTAACCGAGAGTACAGACGGCGGATTGTCTGATGAAAGCCTGATTAAACACCTTTCCGCCCGTTTGCCGGAATACATGATCCCCGCCAGCTTTACCCTCATTGCGTCCGTGCCATTGACGCTGAACGGCAAGCTGGATCGTCGCGCCCTGCCAGAACCTGTATGGGGAAACAGGGACAGCTATATTGCTCCCCGCAATCGACTGGAAATTCAGCTATGTGCTATCTGGCAAGAAATACTGGGTATAGAACGCATTGGTATCGCGGATAATTTCTTCCGTATGGGGGGTAACTCGCTGATGGCGATTAAACTGACCGGAGCCATGCGCAGTAAAGTAGGTATTGATATTCCTTTAAATATCCTGTTTAGCCATAAATGTATTTCTTTGTTATCCCAATGGCTGGAATCAGGCCGTTCTCAAGCCAATCTGCTTAATTTTTTAACGCCAACATCAACGGCGAGAAACAAATTATTTATGATCCATGCAGCCAATTGCGGGAGTGAAGTCTATGAACCTTTGGCGAATGCCTTATCGGATATCTATAACTGTATCGGCATCGATAATTATAATCTCTGCACAGATAATCAAATTGACTCGTTACAACAGATAGCCCAAATCTACCTGAAGTTAATGTTGACTGAAATATCTATTGATGAACCCATCCGTATTTTAGGATGGTCACTGGGTGGGCAATTAGCGATGGAGATTGCATTCCAATTTGAACAGTTCGGCGCAAAAGATATTCAGTTATTTATATTGGATACCATCATTAATAATAATGAGATAAAAGCACTGAGAAATAATTTTGATATGTCATATGCCTATAATGAAATTACACGCATATTGCAAGAAAAGGGAGCAAGCGACACTTATATCAATAAAGTGTTAGAAACCGTACCCATTGAAGGCAAAATGGTCAATTGTGATTTAAGTGGAAAATTAACACATTCGAAAATCACTTTATTTAAAGCAGGTAAAATAAATCCGTGCCATAAAGAAGGGATTGGGTTATTGATGAATCAATTGGTAGCGAAAATACCGGATAATAATCTTTCACAGTGGTCACACACTCCATTGACGATCAGAGTGATTGATGATTGTTATCACGAAAATATTGTCAGTGCAGTTTCCATTATTCGTAGAGAAATCATAAACACATAACTTAAGGATAATAAATACAAGTTAATTTGATGACAATATGAAGCCAACAGAGCTGGTTTCATATTGTCTTACATCTCAGGGCAACATCACTCACCAATATCATGGTAACACAAAGATTATTAAGCCCTTGTATGATATTATGAGGTGATGCGAGCCTTGTAGAAAGGTCAGGCATCACCGTAGTATTACCATTTTCAGGTCAGCGTACACCTGTTACGAATAACGAATTACAGGTTCAACTGAGCTTGTATTTTCTGTATCTCCTCTATCCATTGTTGCTGAAGGTGTGGTTTCTGATGAGTCATCTTGCGATTCTTGTCAGCTTCCAGTTTTTCTTCAAGCTGAAACAGTCGCTCCAGTAATTGCTCTTCCAGTAACAATAAGGCTGGTTTTAACCCACCGTCGGCAATATGAGATGCATAGCCAATGTACTCATTCTGTTTACTTGGCTGCTGGTTTATCTGTTCAATTTGCTGATAAATAGCCTCAACATCGTGATACTCCTCCAACTGGTTGTTATTGATAAACCAGAAACGCTGACAACTGTTTTCGATCAACCAACGATCATGGCTAACAACGAGTAATGCACCACCAAATGCCGCAATTTGCTCGCACAGAGCTTCTTTACCCTCAATATCCAAGTGGTTGGTCGGTTCATCCATTATAAGCAATTCATACTTTGCCAGACTCAGCCCTACAAACAGCAACCTTGAACGTTCACCCCCACTGAGAGTAATCACTTTCTGTTGATGGCGCGGGTAAGCAAAACCGGCACCAATCAAAGCCATCTTGCGCTGTTCGTCTGTCAGTGCTGCAAATGGACGTAATGCATCTGTCAGGCTGTCATTATCATGCAATTGGTGTAACTGTTGATCATAATAGCCTGCTGTAATGGTTGGATGGAATTTGATCTCGGAACTGTGGCGTATTTCTGAGAGATAACGTTGCCATAGCAATTGTAAAAAGGTTGATTTACCGCAACCATTGGCACCGATGATAGCAATGCGATCACCACTCTTTACCTGATGAAAACGAGTAGTAAATAATGGGTTCAGATTATCCTGTACCGTGACTGTGGCATGGTCAAGTTCAAGAACGCGATCAGCCTGAATAGGCTGGCCGGTTAGTGTCAGCTGCCACTGGTAACCTTCAGTTAACACTGTCTGTACATCTTTCAGACGATCAATCTGTTTTTCCATCTGTTTCGCTTTACGTGCCAGATCCTCGTTATCATAAACGCGTCCCCAGATTGCAAGGCGTTTGGCACTGGCTGCGATACGATTAATTTCTTTCTGTTCAGACCGGTGACGGTGCTCATCACTCATATCTTTTTCTGCGAGAGCCTGACGAGCCCTGGAACAGGGTAAGCGATAAAAATGAAGAGTCTTGTCGCGCAATATCCATGTGCAATTGGTGACTTTATCAAGCAGAGCCTGATCGTGGGAAACCAAAACAAAACTTCCTTTCCAGGATTGAAGAAAATTGCCGAGCCACAATAGGGTAGGTAAATCCAAATGATTACTTGGTTCATCCAGTAATAGCAGGTCTGGTTCCTGTATTAATGCTCTGCCCAGTAGCAAACGTGTGTGTTGCCCACCACTGAGCTGACTAACAGGCTGTGCCCACTGGGTTTCAGCAAAACCCAACTGTGTCAGGAGAACTTCCGCACGCCAGCGTTCTGTTGTACGTTCATCAGCAGGTAATTTTTGCAGAAGCACATCAATCAATGGCAAATTTTGCAGATTTTCTGATAAATGTTGCTCGATAAAGGCAGTCACACAGTGACCGGCATAGTGAATTGTGCCATTGTTGGGGGAACATTGTGTTGTCAGTAACTTTAATAGCGTACTTTTTCCACTTCCATTATGGCCAATCAAACCGATATGGTCGCCAACCTGAACAGTGAAAGAGACATCGTTCAGTAAAATTGTAGTTGGAGTCTCGTAATGGATTGATTTTACAGATAATAATGTGCTCATGGCTTACTCATTTTTTAGGTATGAAAATACCCGGGTAAAGTCAGGACGACAACCCTGTAAACTGAGGAAGGAATTTTTGGATAGCTTCGCTCAGGCAGAATTATCGCAGTGAAATACTGTGAAAGCCTGAGCTCTGGCGATTACCCAAGGAGTGTGAGTATTCGATCAAACCACACAACATCATAATTAACCTCCTTATTTTCCAAGTTTAAAGGTGGTGCCATCATAACAAACCTGTTCATTTTTTGGCAAACAATAAATGAACAGGTTTGTGTAAAACACAATAGTAAAGCCTTCCTTACGTAATTCTTTCGCCAACATCCGATACCCTAAACTTTCCCAGCTTTCTTTAAATAGGGTTGTTGCCTTTCAGCTTAACTCTTGCTGCTGAGCCGCAAGTCACTGAACGGGTTTTGTTTGCCCGGCATAATTGACGAATGGGATATTGTTCTACCTGCTCTTGAAGACATGTGTTTGTGTCGTTTGACTCATGATCGGTGGTAAATCCAATAGCTCAATCTCCCGCAGAACGTAAAGCCGCCCAGCGTCAACGCCAGAGAAAATCTGGCGTTACTAAAATAGAATTACTCCTCGATAATCAAGAACTGGATATGCTAAAACGCAATCGGGCACTAAGGCGGCGGCCGGAGCGCGAGTGTGGTGACAATCTCCCCGTGGCCGAGAGTTTCTTCTCTGGTGAGGTTGCGTGCTGGACTACGTTAGGCTGGCATAAGGTAAAATTATAATTTTGATGGTGTGACATGTCACAAAGCAGTGATCAATCCCGCCGTTAAACGGCGGGAATGTGATATGAGTAAATACTGTCAATATCAGCGTCTTTTTTAAGGCCAAAACTGGCGAATACTACCAACAGCGGCGCGCACATCTCTGGCATGGTGATTAACATTATATTCAAACCAGATGTCGTTAAGATATAAGGTGTATCCCATATGGTGGCCAGTTTCATAACTTACACTCTTTAGGTTGCCCCGTGAGTCGAGTACAATCCATAAAATAGGGTAATTATAGCGTGAACCTCCAGTAACAAAGTTAGAATAATATAATTGTCCTATTCCCTTCTTTCTCCACTGCCTTCCCTGACTTTTTTCATATTCAATAAAGCTCCCAATACGTCCCAAAGAATAAGCCATAAAATTTTCCTTAAGCAGGATGTCTAAGAGTAGTATTAATTTATAAACAAAAAGGTGCAGTTTTTCTCTTGCATAAATTACTTCACCCCATGCACTAATTCGCAAGATCAAACAAGGATCTCAACTCCCCGCCAAGCACCAGTACTGGCACCTCTTGGATGATCCCTTGCAAAGGCATGAAAAAAACTGCAATGGATTGAAATGGAAAATAAATATTAAAAAAGGCTTCAGCACTCTTGATGTCCGACTCCCTGAACAGTTCTCGTTAATCGAGCAATTCAGGGTGCTTTATTCGCATCGGGAGCAAGATGTAGCATATCTGCGATCTCACATCTAATCTAACATTGGTGTTTGCGCATAGAGAAGAGCTGCGACACGATTACACAATTCTGTAAATATGACGATTTCCCCCTGAGACATATCAGCCGCGATAATATCAGCCATATTGTGATTACTGGATTCCGCCCGCTGCAAAAATATGAGTCCCTTCTGACTTAATTGAGTGACCAGTTCACGCTTATCGCTTTCTCCTGCCTCCTGTTCAATTAATGCCTTATCTTTTAGCGTCCGCAGGATCTTAGATGTTTTCGAACGGGCAAAGCCCAGTTTTTCACCAATAACACTGGGTTTGATCGATTGATACTGCCGAATTAAATACAAGGTATCGTATTGTTCCCAAGAAATACCTTCTGGATTTGTCGCAGTCCTTCTTGCAACCAGAACACACTGGAGCCTGCTTAATGCCTCTTCAAAAGGTGTTATTGCAACATCATAAATATTCTGGTTATCCGTTTTCATACTACCTTCTCTTCGGTTCGTGTATCTTTACAGTGTTGTCGTAAATATTCTGCAGTTAGCGAATTCCCTTGCTCAACCATCACCTGTGGTGTGCCGCTGAACATGATCTGCCCCCCCTTAGTTCCCGCATGCTCTCCTAAATCAATAATCCAGTCCGCTGCTGCAATAACGTCCATGTTATGCTCAATGATCAGAACTGAGTTACCCTTCTCGACAAAACGGCGAAAAAGCTCGATAAGCCCAGCGACATCTGAAGGATGAAGGCCAGTTGTTGATTCATCAAAGATATATATCACCTTTATTATTAAGGTAAGTAGCCAATTTCAGTCTCTGGCATTCACCACCGGATAAGTGATCAAGAGATTCTCCAAGACGCACATAACCCAATCCAACATCTTGAATATGCGATAACACTGGATAGATTTGATTATCTCCGTTAAAAAAATTTGCCGCCTGAGTAATACTCATATTCATCAAATCAATAATGGTTTTACCTTTGTACTTATAGCCTGAGGCTATTTTATTGTATTTCTGTCCCTGACAGGCTTCGCAAGGTAAGGTCACCGAATCCATAAAGGCCAGATCAGTTTCGATTACTCCTAATCCTTTACATTCATGGCATCCTCCTTTGGAATTAGGGGAAAACCATGATTTATCCACGCTGTTAGCCAATGCAAAATGTTCTCGGATAGGACCAAAAACACAACTCCATGAAGCGATATGGGAACGTTTTGAGGTGTGAATGGGCTTCTGATCGATAATAACAGCATTTGTACATTTAGGAACAACTTCCCCCATAATCAGGGAGCTTTTCCCTGATCCAGCCACACCACTGATGGCAAGCAGCACACCCAATGGAATATCGACAGAAATATCTTTCAGGTTATGCCGGGTAGCATTTCTAACAGGTATATAGTTAACTGGTTTCTTCGGATTCTGGTTGATTTTGAGTGGCTGAGATAGAAATTTTCCTGTTAAGGTTTTGGAATTACGCAGGCCATCTACTCCCCCCTGATAAGTAATGGTTCCGCCATTGTCCCCGGCACCAGGGCCTAAATCAATCACATGATCTGCGATTTTAATCACATCCGGGTCATGTTCAACCATTAAAATGGTATTGCCTTTATCACACAACTGCTGAATCAGATTATTAAGCTTTGCAATATCAGCAGGATGTAAACCAGTACTGGGTTCATCAATGATGTAAGTCATACCCGTAAGACTACTGCCTAAATGGCGTACCATCTTCAACCGCTGGGATTCTCCACCTGACAGCGTTGTTGTTGACCGATTAAGGTTTAAATAACCAAGGCCAACTGAACACATTGAGGTTAAACGGGCTTTTAAAGTATCAATCAGGGGGAGTACTGAAGCGTTATCCAATGTCTCAATAAATTTTTTCAACTCCGTTATTGGCATTTCTACGCAGTCACCGATACTTTTTCCCTGAATCAAACATGAAATAATTTGTTTATTCAGCCGCTGCCCGTGACAAGCAGGACATTGTTTCAATGCAACAATGTCCTGGAATTCTTCATTTTTGTATTCTTTATTATCCTTCACAAGATAACTTCGTATAAATCTGGTGATAATTCCTTCAAAACGCGCTGATTTAGGACAATCGGGATGAGGAGATGTCGGCGTGATATTATCCGCATAAAGCAAAAGACTGCGTTCTTCCAAAGTGTACTCTACAATTTTCTTATCATTATCAAACAAACCGGAGTGAACATACCGACGCCATCGCCAGGTTCCCGGCGCAAATGTCGAATATTCAATAGCTCCTTCGTTCAATGACTTGTTTTTATTCACTAACTTTTCAATATCTATCGCACTGGCAATGCCTAATCCCTCGCAATTAGGACACATACCAGATGGATGATTGAAAGAAAATATATTGGAATAGCCAACAAAGGGATGCCCTATTCTAGAGAATAACAATCGCAGTAAAGTATAAATATCCGATGCTGTGCCGACTGTAGAACGCGCATTCTCACCGATCCGTTTTTGGTTAATGATAATTGCGGTGGTGAGGTAATTTATGTCATCCACATCCGGCTGACCATAATACGGCAAGCGATGTCGGATATAAGGAGGAAAAGTATCATTGAGCTGCCTTTGAGACTCAGCGGCAATGGTATTGAACACAAGAGAACTTTTGCCGGAGCCTGAAACACCTGTAAATACTGTGATGATATTTTTGGGAATGTGTAACTCAATGTTTTTAAGGTTATTCTGTCTTGCCCCACGAATTTCAATCGCATGTTGTTCATGGTTCTTCATTCTGTTCACCTCCTCACATACTCTAGCTTAAGGAAAAATATCTCTTTTTTCTTGCCAAATCCTAGCTACAGCATCAAAAATAACTTCAAAATAGAAACTATAATTAACGTTTTTAGAAAATTTACAAAGTAATATCTAGCATATTTTTAAGTTAGTTTCCAAAAAGAAACTATAGCTTAGATTAAAGTAGGTAAAAAATCTGATTGACGGAACCACCTGAGAAGAAAGGGCTTTGTTTGAAGAGGATAAGCATCAGCTTTGGGTACAGGGATTTATTCCTCAAGGCGACCAAGTCATTGATGCTACGTTGATTCCGGTTCCTAAGCAGCACAATAAGACAGAAAAGAATGAACAAATCCGTCAGGATAAATCCTGATAACTGGACAGAAAATAAACGACACCAGAAAGACACCGAGGCAATCTATTATGATTTGCAACGTTTGGTTTATTTTGGAAAATCAGGTATTCATGCCTTTTAATCTCAGAATATAATGAAAAAGACGTTAATTTATTCTTTCATCTGAAAAAGCAAGAAAAAGCCACACACAATAAAGCCAATTTTATGTCGATGGAGTGAAAAATTGATCTTATTTTTTGTATTGGGAGTTTTTAGAGGTTTCCCAGGAAAACATCCCCCCTATTTGGAATCTCTTTTAATAAGAGCCGAGCTAATAGCCTGTTCGTAATAAAATTTCATAATGAACAGGCTTGTAAATAAGCACTTATTAACAATCAAGAATCAAGAATCAAGAATCAAGAAAAAATAGCTTCTCGGTTAAGGACATCCTCATAATCATGTAACTCTTTAATTTTACCATTATTTAATTTAAATACATTAATATATAAACAATAAAAATCTTTTCTATGTGGCAATGTCTTACCATTCAATTGATATTCAACAATAAAAGTATCGGAATTATTTGTAGAATATAGTTCTATATTCTGAACAGATGTAAAGATCAGAGGCGCCTGACCAAAACTTGTTGAATAATGCTCAAGTATCTGTGACTGCCCCTCAATTATATCGCGGCTGGTACGAAATGGTAATTTAAGAATACCGTCCTCAGAAAATAGAAAAGCGAGTTTTTCTGGTGATTTTTCCAAAACTGCTTCTATATATTTATCGAATACAACTTCAAACATCATTTCTCCTTAGTATTTAACATGTTAATTACGCTAAGTTTTATATAGCTATATGATTTCTTTATCCATAAAATAAGAAAGTAATCTTTCGAAAGTTTTCACATTAATATCTGGAAAATCAAGCCCTAATGATTTAATAGCTTCGTGAGTGCTTTGGTTGTTATAAGTATTATTACCAATATTCAATGCATTTTCTTTAAAAAGGTGGATTAGTGAACCTAAAGCTACGTCATCGCCCTTGACAACCATTTTTTCGAGCTTTTCTAACCAATCTGATTCAGAAGTAGTTGTTATATCATGTACTTTCTGTCTGATAGCTAGGTATATAGGTGTAAAATCAGTACCTTTTGGGTGAAATAAATGGAAATTTTGGTGACCATGTATCTTATTAGATACTGATAATGCCACAATAGCTTTGCTGACGAAATCAACAGGCAATAGATCAGTACTTAGTAATTCAGGGTATGGCGCGATTCCCATTTGAATAAAGCTTTTAATTTGACGCCATAAAAAATCTTCTTCTTGACATGCACCAGTAACACTATCACCTGATATACGCCCTATCCGATAAATATTGATATCGACACCTTGATATCTAGCCTGCTGTACATACTGCTCTGCTACCCACTTACTTTGGGTATAACCGATAGATAGTGAATTCGGGTAGTTTGGAAGACTTTCTTCTGTTATTGGTTGTTTAGGGTAGTCTGGAGGAAATACGGCAATCGTAGATACATATTCAAGCTCCTTGCGCTCATAATGAGAACAAAAATTAATGATTTCCAATATACCATCAACATTAACTTCTTTAACAGAACTATACGGAAGAATAAAATTAATATGGGCAGCAGCATGATATATTTTAGATACACTTTCTGATAATGACTGATATTCCTCTTCAGTTAAACCAAAGTTTTCCTTAGCAACATCTCCAACCACAACCTCAACACGTGAAAAATCAATGTCATGACCGATGCCATAGATATGTGCATTTTTTATTATTCGGTTCAGCCCTGCACTACTATCTGTAGCTCTGACTAAACAAATTATTTTACAGGTGAGTTGTTGTAGTAAAGAACGAAGTAAATAGATACCTAAAAAACCAGTAGCTCCAGTGAGTAATACATTAATGCTTTTTGATGAGTTTAATTGTCTCGTATGCATCCAATCATGCTGGATGAAAGCATCGCAAATAAATGTGCCTTCCCCTTCATTATCTAATTTTTTTTCATTATTGTTCAGATAAATATCAACTGAGGTTGCCATATCGCGCAAGGTAGGAGTACTGAATAATAATTTTAGAGGAAAATCAACATTAAATTGTTTGCGTAGTAAATACACTAGTTGTGTTGCTAATAGTGAATGCCCCCCAATATCGAAGAAATTATCTTCCTGTTTAATAGTTATATTTGGAAAAAATTTTTGCCAAAGTAATTTAACTGTCTTTTCAGTTGAAGTTAGAGTTTCTTCAATTTCATTTTCTCTAATATCATCATAAATTTTATTTATTTCAATTCCATGGAGGGATTTTCGGTCAATTTTACCGCTAAATAGCTTGTCAAAATGGTAGGAGTATCAAAGAAACTCGATCCTAAATTTGCGAAATTTTTGTTCCCAAAACGCAAAATCACAGAAAAAAGGATCGAGTCATGCTTATCATACCATCCACTTCCC
>NZ_CAWQTY010000217.1:0-15587 GCF_963897815.1 Xenorhabdus sp. Sc-CR9 | reverse complement strand
AGCAGTAGCTACTCGGTATGACAAATTAGCAAGAAATTATGAAAGTCTCGTTGCTTTGGCATTTTCAATCATGTGGCTCCCTATGTGGGTCGATTGAAACATGTACAACAAAGGTCAACACGCTCTAGAGTAATTTTCATCATGGGACCAACTGGCGTTGGTGAAAAAGGCTCTAGGGCATAGTGTTAAGCAACTGGTCGATTTAATTGGCCAGTTGCACAAATTGTTTTTTGGGCGATCTATTTATCAGCAATTGTTTTATTCATCATCTAAACTAATCGGGCAAATAAATCCATCAGGCTTAATTGCCAGCAGATCACATTTAAGTCGATCGATAACATGCTCTGCTGTATTACCAAGAAACGCAGCAGATAAACCAGTTCGACCCAGAATGCCTAAAACAACCACACCTGTATTGAGTTCATCACAGACTTCAGGAATGACCTTTTCCGGTACACCTTCATGAACATGAGTATACTGTTCATCAATATAAAATTTTTGACGCAATTCTTTCATTGCAATCAAATGTTGACCACGCAATGCCTGATTATACACATTGGGGTCGAAATCAGGGAGTTCAGTTGCAATATTTAAAGGTGCAACAGGGTAAGCACTAACAAGGTGAATCAAAGGGTCTTTTACAATTCGATTAGCAAGATCTTGCGTTTCATGAACTAATTTTAGATTGAGTTCAGTATGATAAGGTTCTTCATTGGATAAATTGACGGCAACAACAGCAGAGCCGTTATCAGGCCATACTTGATCTTTCACCATCCAGACTGGACAAGGACACTTGCGTAACAAATGCCAGTCAAGTGGAGTAAAAATCATGGACTCTAATCGAGAGTGTTGATGAGCCATTTTCAATAATAAGTCATGTTTTTCAGTGATAATTTCTTGAATTATGGCTTCATAAGGACGATTATGCCAAACCACTTTAATCTCAATATCAATGCCTGATTCAAGATAATAATGAGCTTGTTGTTTTATCCAAGCAACTCGCTGACCAATCACGCCCTTACGCATAGCACTTCTTTCTTCTGGAGAAAGCAGGGTAGTCATTTCATAGGAAAGGTCATAAATAGGTAAAAATGCTTTAATCCGACCCCCATTACGCTGAATGATATAAGCAGCCCGTCTTAATGCTGGCTGATCATCCTGATTGGGGTCAATTGCAACTAAGAGATTTTGGTAGTTTGCCATATTGAGTTCCTCGCGGAGTCTGGATGCTTCTTGCATACAGAAGATAAACCAATATGGATAACTATAACAGGCAAAGAGAATGCCAGATCAGCAAAATATAGTGATCTGGCTTAAATTTTAGGTAACGTTAGGATGCATTAGCAGGAGCCTTGCCAGCCAATTCAGTCAATTTATCCATATCTTCAACGGTAATATACTTACCTTTAACTGCCAAAATACCATTTTTCTGGAAACGACCAAGTAAGCGACTGATTGTCTCAACAGTTAAACCAAGGTAATTGCCTATATCTCCGCGAGTCATGGTCAAACGGAATTCTCTAGGTGAAAAACCACGTTGTGCGAAGCGGCGAGACAGGTTATAGGTAAATGCGGCCAACCTTTCTTCCGCATTTTTTTTCGATAACAATAAAATCATCTCCTGATCACCTTTGATTTCGCCACTCATCAAACGCATCATTTGCTGGCGGAGATTAGGCATTTTCCCTGAAAGGTCATCCAGAGTTTCAAATGGAATTTCACATACCATTGATGTTTCCAGAGCCTGGGCGAAACTTGGGTGTTCAGTATTAATGATGGCATCAAATCCAACCAGATCACCTGCAAGATGAAAACCTGTAATCTGTTCATCACCTTCTTCAGTGATAGTATAACTTTTGATGGTCCCAGCACGAATGGCATAGAGTGACTTCAGCGCATCACCAGCCTTAAATAACGTTTGCCCTTTCTGGATGGGTTTCTTACGCTCGATGATATTATCAAGTTGATCAAGCTCATGTTCATTTAAGGTGAAAGGAATGCAGAGCTGGCTGATGCTACAATCCTGACAGTGGATTGCGCAACCACCAGATTGAATCCGACTAATAATACGTTTTTCCGGGATCATAGGGAATGCTCATTAGAAGTGATTGATATGAGTGAATTTAACATATTTAAGTAGCTCTGATAAGGGCAAGATACTTCCATTAATCACGCTATTTACCATTATGAGCGAAAAAAATGAATTTTTTTGTTAACAGTGAAGTTACGTAAAATTTTAGATGTACAATATAAAATCGCAATCAAACTAAAATTGAATCAATAATATATGGATGTAATACGCGTCGATGATGTTGTTTGGTTACAGAAAAATGGAATAGAGTTAACATGAGCGAATGGTTATTAATTGCATTTACAATGATAGTACAAAGCTCAGTGGGGCTTGTATTGATGAGCGCACTTTTTATTTACTGGCTTAAGCACGAATTAAACACATGGCAATATCCTGTGACTATTCTTGTGCAAAAAATATTACTAAGAACATTATTAGTGAGTGGATTATTGGCAGGGTTAGGGCTAGTCGCCTCTCTGAATATTCTGGAGTATCCATTTAATATTTATCATTCATTGTGCAATATTATACAAGAATGTGTAAACATAGGAAAAATCTTTGCTGCCATCTATTTTGGGCTGATTGTTTTTTTATACTATTTTTACAATGCTAGTAAAAAGAATACATGTTTACATTATGTTCTTTATTGGTGTAATTGGATTAATTGACCTCTATTATATGGCAATTATCTATGTTAATAGTGCCATGCTCATGTGGACAAATGTTAATACCTATTTTCTGTTTTATAGTGCTGTATTTACATTAGGTCCAGCATTGGCTCTGTCATTTATCGGTTACCCGCTAAGAAAATACATCCGAGGAAAATTATCCATTAAATTGATGATGGCAGCCTTGCTTGTCGTATTTATCAGTGTAACAACGAGACTCATTGAACACCCCTATATGGGATGGTTAACAGAAACAACAATAATTAATGACAGTGCTATCTTTCCTCATTTTCCTCATCCGGTTGAGCTTAATGTTAAAAGTGCTTTTGGGCTGAGAATGATTTCTTGGTGCTTATATATTATTGGAATGGCAATCTGGATTTATGCTTTATGGAAGGGAAGAGATAAGCTCTTTATTCGTAATAACACTTCGATTCTTATCGGGACAATTATCATGTTTATTGCTGAGTTGGTTAATCAGTATACATTTTTCATTATATGCAATACATGATCGATAATTCACTCTATCCCGATTAATTATTCTATTCTTTCGTTCCGTATGACAGATTAGTGACAACGTCACCAATTTGTCATGCGTGAATACCTCCTCTTTTATAGTTTCATTAAAAAATATTACCGCATATTCATTATGGGCTTGCTATCTCATTTCTTTGTGGTGGCGCACAAATTTCAACTTAATTATTAACTTGTAATTAATATTATAAGATTTATGTTTTATATCTATGCAGTAGATTGACTCTCTATATCTTGCAGAATATTTTTTATGAGTCCATATAAAATAAATAAATTTTATTTTCAATCAGTTATTACAATGTCTTTACCTTCGTCACAATCGTTCCGTCATTAGCGCAGAAAATAAAAACAATATTATTAATAGGTTTATAAATTTACTGCAAATACAAAAATAAGTTAAAAGGTTGCGTGATTATGGCTAAGTTGATTCATCAAAATTTGAACGTAGATGCGTTGTTTTTAGGTCCAAAGTCCGAGAATGCTGTTTTTTTTAGAGAAATGATGGATTATGCAGTTAGTGAGCACATGCATTGGCGTTCAAGCTTTCATCCAGGAGACGCGGCTTTAATTACATCCATGGATCGCTATGAACATAACTACAGAGAAACACTTTATCGAACAGAAGGAATATTGAATCAATTATCAGCAAAACTGAAAAACACATCTATTCCTTTCTTTTCTCCCCGTTATCTGGGTCACATCAACAGTGATACCTTAATGGTTTCTAATCTTGCCTATGTTATGGCCATGATGTACAACCCGAATAACTGTTCTTATGAAGCATCTCCCACGACAACAGAATTGGAGCTTGAATCCGGATTGGATCTCTGCCGCATGTTTGGCTATAACCCTGAAAAAGCTTGGGGGCACATCACTTCTGGTGGAACAGTGGCTAACTATGAAGGATTGTGGGTTGCCAGAAACTTAAAAACATTACCTTTTGCAATATCTCAACACCCTGAAACGAAAGATTTGGTCAGCCATAAATCACACCAGCAATTGATGAATATGCCAACAACTGAAATTCTGGGTTTAATCAGCGAGTTACAAGAGCGAGGAATTTTTGAGGAAATACGCGATATAACATGCCGGGGTACTGGAGTGAAATCGGAAATTCTAGGCAAGTTGTTAGTTCCACAATCTAAACATTACTCTTGGATGAAAGCAGCCGATATTTTTGGTATTGGTCAAGAAAATATTGTTCCACTACCCGTCAATAAAAATTATCAAACTGATGTTGCCAGTATGCGCGAAATCACTTTTGATTTAATTGAAAAGGATGAGTCAATTTTGGCGATGATTGCTGTTGTTGGAACAACAGAAGTTGGGGCAATTGATCGGATTGATGAAGTTATTGCATTAAGGCAGGAATGTGAAGAGCGTTATGGAAAGTCATTCTATATCCATGTTGATGCCGCTTATGCAGGATATGCTTGTACTATGTTACTGAATGAAGAAGGAAAATTTATAGAGTATGATAAGTTGGCTGATTATCACCGTTCAATGGAAATTATGCCAGAAAATATCAGTTGGCCCAAACCAGAAGTTTACCAAAGTTTCAAGGCCTTGAAAGAAGTTGATTCAATTACCATTGACCCGCATAAAGTAGGTTTCATTCAATACGCTGCTGGTGCCATCTGCATGAAAGACAAGCGTATTCTAGATTTAATATCTTCCCGTGCGGCGTATGTATTTCAAGAAAATGGTACCTTTGAAGCAAAGGGTGCTGAAACGAATACTGAAAACAATAATCGGAAAACTCTAGGTTCATTTATCATGGAAGGGTCAAAATCTGGTGCTACAGCTGCGGCACTTTGGGCCACTCATCGTTTATTACCGCTAAATGTTAGTGGATATGGGAAAGTGATTGCTGCTGGTATTGTTACAGCACAAAGGTTATTGAATAAACTCGTCGGTATGCCACCAATAGAAGTGGGTAAACATCGGTTTGAAGCTCATATCATGTCATCACCTGACTTCCATATGATCAATTTCACATTCAAAGAAGTCGGTAACGACAGTCTGCTTAATCATAATGTTCTCAATAAACGACTTTATGAACTGTGTTCGTACTCTACAGGACGTGCTTATACCAATGATTTTCTCACATCATCAACCATATTGGATTACAAAGAGTATGGTGATACACCGTGGTTTTACGCAGAAAAATGTGGTTTTAGCCGTAGTGAATGGGAAAAAGTCCGCTGTGTTTATGTACTGCGTGCAGCAGTAATGACGTACTGTTTACGTAATGAAGAACATTTCGAAGAGTACTGGCAGCAATTGCAAGCCATATTTGTCAAGAAATTAAACCAATTAGTTGACGAAGAGAATAAAAATCACGTCTGATATCAAATGATTATATTCTATTCATTAGTTAATAAATATTGTTTTGAATATTAGATATGATATTTTAACTAGTTAATATATAAGGAATTAATTTATAGCCAGCTCGAGAATTTTCTCGGGCTGGTCTTTTATTATGGCTTTAGCCAGTTTAAGTAGCGTCAGCTTCTTAAACATAAAACCACCCGCTATGCGGGTGGAAATCAAGGGTTATACCAAGAAAAACACCTTTCCGTTACGATATAGATGTTCAAGCTAATATACGTAACTCAAATAAGGAAAGGTGTTTATGGGAATTAAAGCACAAAGCTCAGCACATACAAAGTGGCTGTGCAAATACCCTATTGTTTTTTCGCCGAAATACAGACGAAAAATCATTTTTTCCCGTTTACGTTCAAGTATCGGTGAGATATTACGAAACCTTTGTAAATACAAAGGAGTGGAAATAATCGAAGGGCATCTGATGCCGGATCATGTGCATATGCTCGTGAGTATTCCTCCAAAAATCAGTGTCTCAAGTTTTATGGGATACTTAAAAGGTAAAAGCTCTTTGATGATCTTCGATAAACATGCCAATTTAAAATACAAATTTGGCAACAGGAAGTTTTGGTCGGAAGGCTACTATGTCAGTACCGTGGGGCTGAATGAAGTCACAATCCGTAAATATATCAGAGAGCAAGAAAAGTCAGATCTCATTCAGGATAAATTAAGTACACGAGAATCTGAGGACCCCTTCAAGGGGTAAGCCAAAGCAGCAAAGACACTTAGCTTGAACGAAGAGAAAGCCGCGTCATTTAGGCGCAGTCGGTAACATGCCCTTATAGGGCTAGAGCAAACCACCCGCTATGCGGGTGGTTCTGATTTTGGATATTTCAACTTCCATTTGGAAAAACAGTGTAGATTGGATTTGAGAGTGTTTTCTTTCAAGTCTTTTATTTTTATATCGCTATTTTATACCTATCCAAACAGTCCAAAAATCTTTCTCAATAATATCAGATTTTGCCCCCATCTCTTTTTCAATATAATTGATAAGATAAGTAATTTCTTCATTGCTTAATTCGTGCAGAATAGAACGACCTTTACGTAACTGGAGATCTATTGCCAACTGTGAAAAATTTTTATAGGTCTTGCGTTTTTCCAAAAGAGAAATAGATTTAATCTGCTTAAACCCAGTAAATTTTAGCTCATTAATCACAACATCATTGCTTGGTCTGCGTTGATTTTCAATATTGCGCAAGTGAGAATAAACATCAAATATATAGCCACGAATATGTTCAGGTGAGCCAGGAAACTGAATGTCTTGCACAGTCCTGTCCTGTAAGATATACATTCCTCCAGAACGCAGTAAACGATGGGCTTCAGAAAAACATGTGATTCTTTTTTCTTGAGCAATATGGTGAATAAGTGCTCTTTCAAAAACAATATCCTGACAGCTATCAGGCAAACCAGTGCAAAGGGCATCACCTTTTTGGATAACGATATTTGGCACTCCATGAGTATTTTCTGCTGTGTCAGCCAACATCTGTTGTGAAAAATCAACGCAGGTAACTTTCTTTGCTCCCATTTTTACCCATGCCAGTGAATAGATACCACCACCACAACCAATATCCACGACTTCTTTATCACGAGGCTCCACCAGCTTCTGGATTAAATCATACCACTCTTGCTGTACTTCACGGCCAAGGTAAGCATGTCTATTTTCAATACCTAATTACATGATTGAACAAGAATTATGTGATAAACATTTTTGAATGGTTAAAACGAGCATTTCGTAAAACCTATTTTCAATTAACCAATCTTTGTCATGAACATACTACTTTTTGTCATGTTTGTACCGCTCATGAACATGAATAGGTGACTCTGTCACTAAAATGTCTATTAGTGTTAATCCAACTCCCGTTATTAGGCAAATCCCCAATATAATCATTGTTACCGCAATACCATGTTGTGTCAGCAACATAGTAGCAATGGGAAGTAAGAAAAAAATAGTCAGATTATTCAGACTTTCTGAAACCGCCAATATCTGGCCTTTATTCTGTTTTGCTCTATTTACCAAAATAGAAGTACTGATCGGGGCTGAAAAACCAAGAGAAACCCCTGATAGCACCAAGCAAAAAAAACTAAACAGCAGGGAAAAGGGGAGTAGCATAAATGCAGAGATAGTAGAAAAAAGTAATACAATCATCAGCAAAAGAATCTTCTCTTCTCTGATATATAAATGTTTTATCATACTAACAGACAAATTACCCAAGCCAAGACCAATACCAAATGCGGAAACAGAGATACCAATTCCTCCTGTACTCAATTCATAATGTTGCCTTAGAACTTCTCCCGCAAGAATAAAAGTGGACATTGTCGTGCCATTCCAAAATCCCTTTGCGACAAGGGGTCGTATTAATTTTCCCTGACGTATCCACTGGGATACATCCATTCGATGTTCTTTTTTTCGAACATAAATCTGAGATGGAATATATTTTCTACTTATGAGGAAAAGTAGAAATCCTCCCGCTGTTGTCGCCAGAAACGGCAACTTCCAATGAAATAACTCCGTTAAAATACCCGCAAGAATGGGACCTGCCGCAATCCCTACAGTCATACCGAACATAACAACACCCATCACCGAAGTGTGTTTATATGGTGGAAATATTTCTGCAATTAATGCAAATATTGTCGGAATCAACGCGGCTGAAGCAATGCCTCCCAATATACGCAATCCAATTGCTATCTCTAGATTAGGTGCTATCGTCAATGCCAACCCATCAAGTGAAAGAAATAACAAGGATACCAACAACAATTTGCGCCGATTTATCCGATCAGACAGCCATCCGAAAATAGGGGCAGCAAGGGCGTAGGCCAGGACATAACTTGAGACTAACCAGATGGCTTCATCTATCGTGGTATTAAAGGCTTCGGACAACGGTTTAAGCATGGGAGATAACATAAATTCTGTTGCACCAATGAAAAATACAGTAAGTGAAAAAAGAGGTAAAACAACACGTTGTGACGACATATAGTCCCCCCTGATTAAAAGGATATAATGAGTTAGCTGAAATTAATTGATGAAATTTAAAGCAGAATGAGCAGAATGTTTAGTGTTACGGAAATGATATACGCGGAAGAAAAAATATTCATGAGAGATTTTGAATAATACTAAGGTTTATCAAGTATGGCAAATTGCCGCCCCAATGTTAGATATTGCAAAATCAAAACCCACCAGCTCACGAATGATGTATTCTGGCAAGGAAATATTTATGATGAACAGGTGGAGGAAATGATATTTATCGTCATAAAAATTTAGAAGAAATTCACTGTCAATAAAAGCTGGCAGTGAATTTCTTGAATCAACTATCGGGGTAATTGTCTTAGTAGCAGTTATTCAATATCAAGTGAGTTAATCGGGCCGATATTTTTGGCCTGATCTTCGCCATATGCACAAACACGCCATGGAGATTCAGCTTTATCCAGAATAATAAACGGTCTCCATGGGAAAGAATAACCTTCTTTGTCTTCACAGTTTGTTTTTGCTTTTGGGCCATATTTCACCTTGAAGCCCGCAAGTTCATATCGAGATACCTGAACAGTGACCATCCATTGATCTCCAACATCCTGCTTGGTTATAGCTGGTTTAATTGTCGGAGGAGTATTATCAATTTCTCGCAACATGACTGAAGCATCTTTTGTATTCTGCCATTGACCATCATTATTCTGATGAATAACACAGAGTTTATAGATTCCGTCTTTCTCTGGAACAAGCATATTTTCCAGAGGTTTCTGGCTGGAAGGAACAGAAGCGCCATATCCCGCAGCATCCGAACAATCCACACCACTGATTAAGCCAGTTTTATATCGGATATTTTTAACGTTAGCATCTTCCTTAATAGCGACATTCCATTTTGCTTTTTCACCAGTGGACGGTTCTACCGTTTGAGAGACAAAAGGAGAGAAAAATGGACTTCTTTCCAAAACATCACCGCTATTATTCTGGAGCTTAGACAAATCAAGTTTGTTATCCCTTGTCAACGCATTGGCGATAGTATCTACAGGAATAAAATAACTGTAGTTTTCTTCTGGAACACCCTTATTGTTTTCAACAATACAAGGCCTGCCAAATCCACAACCTGTCATTCCTGGTGTTGTTGTTGTATTAAGAACACCGATGACATCT
Source organism: Xenorhabdus sp. Sc-CR9 (assembly GCF_963897815.1). Taxonomy (NCBI): domain Bacteria; kingdom Pseudomonadati; phylum Pseudomonadota; class Gammaproteobacteria; order Enterobacterales; family Morganellaceae; genus Xenorhabdus; species Xenorhabdus sp. Sc-CR9. The sequence goes on along the minus strand of NZ_CAWQTY010000217.1, from coordinate 5,803 downwards.
ATTTTATCTTTTTCAAAAACAGGAGAACCAGATGTTCCACCGGCTACACCTGCGCAGTTCACAGAAAAGACTGGAGACCAAATCCATGGAGATGAGCCTTCATACAATAATGGGGATTTACCCGTAATATCACACTCAGATTTTCTGAGATAAGCGTAATTATAGTCAACGTTATCGACAGGAATATGAGTTAATACAATGGGCTGATTTTTCATATTAAGGTTTTTTTTCAACTTCATGGGTTGATAGCCTTTTTTAGCTAAATCACCATAAGTTGTATCCAATTGTAAGACCGCGATATCTTCATATTTCATCGTTGAATATAAAATCCGGCTGACTTTTATTGGTGAAAAATCGTCCTTTTTATCAATGAAATAATCTGGTGTATATCGCCAATACTCCGGTGCCGGCTGATCAACAATCACGTTGTTTGTATCCACATTGCTATCTACACAATGACCGGCGGTCAATATCAATGCAGGTGTATCCTTACTCGGTGTATTTTCACCAGAGATCAGAGTCGCAGTACAGTGGGATGAACCATTGAATTTACCGACCGTTCTGTACTTTTCAGCGCCGGGATCAGTCGACTTCATCAGTGGCGCAGCATTACTATCTGCATTTGCTGTTGAAATCGGTAGGGCAGTTGTACCTGCTGAAGCTGACAATAAACTGATTAATATAATTTTATGATAAGTCATATTTATTCTCCTTTACATGTATTAATGACCTGAATAAATTATGATCTTTAATCATTGATCAGTTCTAGCGGAGTGGTTTGTATGAAAGTTGATACAAATGCCCTAATAAAAAACTCACTGCCAGCCGTTGCCAACAGTGAGTTTTTTATTAAACAACAGATTATGATTAGAACTTCCAAGCCGCGTTCAAGAACACTCCGTTATCTTTGTTACTGCTTGACAATACACCGCTATATCCTAATGACAGTCTCGTGTTTTCATTGAGACCCAATTCTGTACCAGCTTTGATGACAGCGGCATCACGTTCTGGAGAAACACTGTTAATGGTGAACGTTGAATCGCTATTACTGAAACTTAATTTAGTACCGCGATCTACGCTCCCGAACTGGTGTTGCCAACCTAATTCACCATACAGGCCGACTGTTATTTCATTTTCCATCTTCCATTTTTGGTCAGCACGTAAACCTAATGTTGAGAAGGTTGCGTTTTTCGATTGTTTATTACCGTGCAGTGCAGCCGCACCACCGTGCTCATTAATGCTATTGTTGCGGAAGTTAACATATGACAAGTTGGCAAATGGTTCTAAGTTCAGCCAGGATGTGTTAATACCATAAGCCGCTTCAGTAAACAATTGCCCGGTTTGTGCACCATATTTAGCTTTCAGGTTATCGGATTGGCGACCAAAATCTACCGAACGTTCTGTGTCAAAACGATGCCAGCTATAGGCAGCACCAGCACGTAATGCCAGAGCATCAATCTGTTTGCTGCCGTATAGACCCAAATGGAAATTATCACTGCGTGCTGAAGTATTATAACCACCTTTCAGCGAAGAACGGGTATAGCCGGTGGCAACACCTAACCGCCAGTCATTACCCAATTCTTTATCCGCACCCAATAACACGCCGTAATTGGACACACGGTAACCGTTGACGTCACTGTTCCCATTAGCACGTTGCCAGTTACCTATTATTTGCACCCAAGCACCATTTTTATCTGCTTTGATATCCTGACCAGCAATTTCACCATCAGCCTGACGCAAACGGGTATTTAATGTATCACGCAAATAGCGGCTACTATTGACCTGAGCTATAGCGATATCATCATGGATCTGTCCAGAAGATAGTTGTTGGAATGCTTGGCTAGCCTGTGCTTCCGTGTCAGACATTAAAATACTTTCATAAACCGGATGACCAAGACTTAGTTTATCGGCTGCATGAGCCACAGCACGTTCATTAGTTGTCGTACCTAAACTGGCGAATGTGGTGGAATTACGTTTAATATCCAACATCACTCGGTCAGGTTGATAACTCAGTTCTGCACCAACAAATAAATAATTTGGTACTACAGTCGTAAACTGACCATTGATACCACGGTTTGCTTGCAGGATGTTGTATTGCTGACCAAGCAAACTGCGAACTTCTGGTTTTGACAACAGGTTTCTTTTGTTTTCCAGTCTGACTTGCACTTCGCCGCCGTTCAGGGTCGCTAAGCCATTACTGAGAATGCGATCGCTCTGCCCCTGACTATTTGGTGCAACTTCTACCAAATAACGTGAACCAGTATGGAAGGTAACATCACGATTGACGTTCATTGTACCGCTTGAACTCATTGTACCGTATGAATATAAATCACCGGGTGCAATATTGGCGCCAGTGTCAGCTACGATAGAACCAACCGTACCGCTTCCGCCTAAAGTTGCTCCATCGTGAACGGTAACATCTGAGGTAATGGAACCGCTAACCTGTAACAGACCTTTTTCCACCAACGTTCGGCCTTTATAGGTGCTATTTTTACCCGCAAGATCCAAAATACCCTTACCGGTTTTCGTCAATCCTCCGTGACCGCTGATATCATTGCTCCAGATGTCATAAACACATTCAATGCTGTCGCATACCCGTTCAACCGTGGTTCCTTCCTCAAGCATACCGCCTAATCCCGGAATATTGGCGATAAACTGAGTTTCAGTATAGGAGCCTGGAATGTAATATTTGGGGGAAATGTCTTTCTCAGTAATGAACATCTTAGGTCCATCAATCGCATCTTTCAGGTTCAACATTCCCCAACCATACAGATCGTCCAAGCCTGGTTCACCCAAGTCTGTCGCTGTGGTTTTCAGAACATCAGAGATTTGTCCTGCGGTCATATACGGAAATCGTTGCATCAAGACAGCCGCCGCACCAACTACATGGGGCGATGCCATTGATGTACCTGTATAAGCCGCATAGGTAGGATCAATCTCCAATTCACCATTATTTAAAGCATGCTCATTAATATAGCTTCCATTTTTCGAAACAAAATCACCTGTACTGCTGTAAATCTTAGTCCCTGGTGCAGACAAACAGTAACTGGCAGTATATCCACAGCTTGTTGAAGAGACGTTAATCTTATTCTCTCGGGCCAGGTTGGCAACACTGAGGTAATTTTTCAATGCATCAGGGAAAAAGTAGGGCGTACCTGCATGCATCCAGGTCACGTTATAGTTATTTGCATTTCCTGCTGCAAAAACAACTAATTTTCCATGACGTGCTGCACGCAATAAACCTGCACTTCTGGTTATGTAGTCATCAAGTTCTGGTATTGGAGAACGACTTAACCGATCCAATTCATCTTTAATAGGTGTGACATAATTGATCACATCTTGCAGAGTGACTTTGTAGTAGTCAATTGTGCCATCGGGTCTCCGTTTGGGATTACCATTTTGATCAACATAATAGTTCGGGCGAACCCCCCAACTGTTATTGATGACACGTGCATTACTCTGGATCATGGCTTCTGTGCGGTTATAATCGTTTTGCAAATATTTTCCAGTAATCAAACCTGCATCAAATGCCACACCGTGCATTTCCTTGCCATCCCGGTTTGCCGCAATAATTCCTGAGACATGATTGCCATGGGCACCGAAACTGATAACATTGGTATAGGGATTCTCGTCATAATTCCAAGGATCTTCTGGACTCAGGATTTTCAATTTATTTGCAAATTCAGGGTGATTAGTAACAGCTTCATCTAATACACCAACATTAACGCCTTTCCCTGTATAACCGCGTGCATAAGCATAATGGGCACCAATTGCAGCGAGTCCCCATTGATGATTAAATTCCTCTGATAACCAACTATCAGGTAAATTTTTCTTACCCTGTTCCTGATATTCGGTCGCAGCCATTGATGCCCCGGCAGGTAATAATCCAAAAAATAATGTCACCCACAAAAATATCGGTCGTGCCGAGTTGTTTTTTTTCATAATATAGATTCCATTTTTTATAAAGTGGCGGCTTTCAATTCGCTTTCTGGCACATTGCTCTTTGAAAAGTCCTTATTAATAAAACCGGTGATATAAACTGAAAAAAATCAGAGCAGGTTATTTTTACCCCATATGATCAGACTACTAGCGGGATGATTTCGGCATAATATTCTCCACCTGCAATGTGCTATAGCATAATAATTAGAACTAAAATGCAATAATTCGAATTAACTAATTTATAACATTTTGGTAACAAAAATAAAGAAGACACCAACAGGTGACGATCTCTACATAGACTGTTAAATTAGAGATTTTGCGTTTTTTAGGTTAAAAAATGTTACCAATATGTTATTTTTATAATGAGGAAATATATTCAAAGATGTTTACTAAGGAAATGGTTTTTTAAGAAGATCATCTCGTAAATATTAGTGAATCCATTCACTAATTCATTATATTTTATATTTAAAAAATATTATTATTCGTAGTGGGGCATTAATTTTTTTGGAAGAGTGGTGGAAGTGAATAATTTAATTAATGAGTAATAAAAAACAACATATAAATTTAGAGAAATATTATTTTATAAAATTAGTTTGATCAGCTTTCTGCATAAATAATCAAACGTAAATATTTTTCTAAGTCGATAATCATAGACGTATAATCGAAAGAAATTACTTGTCCATTCATATTCAATATCCTCACACCATTGCAAGGTTCATAGATTTCATGCCGATGCCACATATCATAAAAGTCAGATGAGGTTTCAAGTAACTCATTCACAATATTTTGAATATAAACATCTTTCACAGAAAGAGCATAATCACGCCTAAAACTGGCCAGTAAACGATAGGCATCGCATTCCCAACAAGAAAATATATCATGGTAATATTCCTTAGTGAATAATAACCATAAGAAATTGCGTTGCTTCTCTTTTTGATCTTTTTGTCGTCAACATTGCTATCCCTAATATTCAATCTGACTTACAAGCAAGTTTATTCCAAATTACGCTGATTATTGTGACCTATGAAATTGGATTTGGTTTGTTATTGATTACAGGAGGGCGTTTGGGCGATCTGTTTGGTCTACGTCGTTTGTTTCAATTAGGAATACTCGCTTTTACTGTGACTTCATTACTTTGTGGTCTGGCGCTTACAGCAAATTTTTTGATTGTCGTTAGATTCTTACAAGGATTAGCTGCGGCACTGTTATTTCCACAAGTTTACGCCACTATTCGTGTTAGTTTTGACGAAGAAAATCGCCGCCGGGCATTTGGTTTACTGGGAATGACATTGGGTTTTGCTGCAATCGCAGGGCAAATTTTAGGGGGCTGGATGATTGCCACAAATTTATGGGATTTGTAGTGGCGTACTATCTTTTTGGTCAATGTTCCAATTGGTGTATTGGCTTTAGTTTTTTCAGGTTATATCAAAGAAAGCAAAGCTCAAGAAAAATCAGGATTAGATTTAGTTGGGGTGGCACTTTCCAGCATTGGTATTTTTACCTTGTTGTTACCATTATTAATTGGTCCAACATTTGTCGAGGGAAAACACCTCTGCTGAATTTTAGTTTATTAAAAAATAAACAGTTTAGCTTAGGTTGTTTGTTGGTCTTATTTATCTATTCTACTTCCAGCTCGTTCTTTCTCGTCTTCGCACTGTTTTTACAAAATGGTTTAGATAGTGTCGTCATAAGTAATTTTATGTGATAATAAGATTTGTATTCCATAAATAGAGCGATTTAACCATGAGCGCACCAGCATACCGCCGTCACGATATCTCCGATCATGTTTGGAATTTACTTGAGCCCTACTTACCCGGTCGAAAGGGAGCTTGGGGACGTGTTGCTGACGATAACCGGTTATTTA
>NZ_CAWQTY010000216.1:0-16240 GCF_963897815.1 Xenorhabdus sp. Sc-CR9 | reverse complement strand
GGGAAGTGGATGGTATGATAAGCATGACTCGATCCTTTTTTCTGTGATTTTGCGTTTTGGGAACAAAAATTTCGCAAATTTAGGATCGAGTTTCTTTGATACTCCTACCATTTTGACAAGCTATTTATAACGAAAAGGTAAGTTAGTTAACAAGTCTGGCGTAAAAATTCCTGAAGTAAATCACTTGCGAAGCTACCGTTCGGAGGAATTTATTATATTATAAAAACAGCATTAAGTTCCCTTCGAAGTGCTATTATTTTTCAATCTTATTTTATTTTTAAATAAATATTGTTTTTATGTGTTTTAATTTTCAATTATCATGAAAATAATAAAATATATTAATGAACCAAGAAAGCACACAAATGATAATCGTCACTTTTCAGATAATGATATAGCCCTCCTTAGTTATTATTCGTTATTCTTCTTTTGCTTCTTTATTCTGCTTCTTAGCTTAGGAGCCATCATTCCTATCCGGGAGAAGAGAAGAATCTGAGAAAGCATTGTGCAGATGTGTCTGACTATCTAATCAGAAATACTCCAATCTATATTGGGGATAACACGCCTTTACAGATGATAAAAGAGATCTAGAAGCTAAATACAGAGTTATTCAAGAATCCATACATTTTACGGGATGTACCTATAATTATTTAGGAGGATAAATTGAAAAATGTATCTGTTAGCACAAATGGTTCAATCATTGAAGATTCACTTATGTTTGGTCAATTTGGATGGCCGGAGTCTGAACCTGATATGATGTCTAATGGTAATTTAATTTCAGCAGATTTACGTGAGGCATTACTTAATAAGTGTTCTATTTCTAAAGAGTTACCCTCTGATCAGTGGTGGAAAGAGAAAAGAAAAAAAGATACCCCTTTGCATGTTCTGGTTCGGGATTACCTCAATCATCCGGTTATCCAGTTTAATTCGAAAACTATTTTTTCATCCTGTCTGGAGACATTATCGAAAATCAAGTCTAGTATAAATGAGAGAGGAGAAATTGATATCATCCTTCCTGTCTTTTGTGTTATTAGTAACTGGCAGAAAAGACATGATATTACTTCTTTGACTATGGCTGAAGAGGTGTCTTTATTGCACCTTGCGAAAGTTTCAACGTATCTTGAAGAAAATACAGGAATAAAAATACGTTTTACCATCCTTTCAGATGCTACATTTTATGCGGGGATTTTTGGTGACCCAATGGATGCAGCAGAAAAATATATCAGGGATCTAAAAGAATTCACTAAAATAAGAAAGATAAATGAGATAGTTAACATTTTTGATATATCTAATATAGTCGCATTACTTCAGGATGATTATGACAGTGCTTTATCAAACCATTTGAAAACATTCACATCAAATCCATCTTTTGGAATTAGTCATGAGGAGGCAATTCGTTTCCATGCAAGTGTTGGGAGTACTGTTAACATATCAGATTTATCTCTGACATATAATCAAAAGAAGGATATGTTTTGTGATTCCATTTTTCCTGATTTGGAAATAAAGAATGAAGTTATGAATAGAGTTCATACTGCTTTCATTCATTATAGAGCGATGAAAGAAGCAATGGCGAGTATTCGATGGGAAAAGCTTTTGTTTCCTAATGCAATCCGAGCCACTATTCATCACAAGACGTTACCATTAATTGGTGTCAGGATATATCCTGATTATAAGAGTCATTCACCTTATCTTCCTTATCACGGTATTGCCGTTATTGAACACCGGAAAAATATTTGGCGAATGAGTATTGAACAAGAAATCCACCAACATGGTAAGAGAATGAGAATTATTAATCATCGGGGGGTAAGTGATTTTTATGTAGATGCTGATACGTTGGAGAATATGACGACTTTATTGCAGGAATCGAACTCTTAATAAAAATCAGGATAAGATTGTTACTCTATGACCTGATATATCAATACGGAAGATAATCAAATAATGAGGCTTTATAAGAAAATCTTCCGTCACGGTAAAAGCAGTTCAGGTCATTAGAGATATATGTATTGTACTTGTTAGTATCTCCAGAGGATTATTCATGCGTAATCTTATCTTAATTATTTTGGGAAATATCGCATTAGAGAGTGCGGTACCGCTACTTTTCACTGTAGGAGGGTTGGCTGGCCTGCATCTTGCTCCATTGGCCTGGCTTGCGACTTTGCCTATTGCTATACAAATGGCAGCCGGAAGTGTTTGTTCAATTCCATTTTCGAACTTCATGGCACGTTATGGGCGGAGAAGCGGATTTATTCTGGCCAGTATAGCAATGGTATTTGGTGGAGGAGCTTCCGCGGTTTCGATTTATTTAAACAGCTTCCCGCTTCTGCTCGGAGGGCATTTCTTGATTGGCATCGCTATGATTGGCATTAATTTTCTACGATATGCCGCAGCAGAAAGTGTTCCCAAGAACCGGGCTGCAACAGCAAGTTCTTTATTGCTGGCTTCAGGGATAATTGGTGTTGTTATTGGTAGCGAACTTTACGGGAAAGGAGATGGGCTGGGTTTTGATCTTCCGTTTATCGGAATATATGTGATTGTGTCCGTTATTGGAGGGGTCGCGGTTCTTGCATTTGCAGCACTTGAAGCGGGTCTTGGATATTCAGTCAGTTCAACAGAAGATAATGCCGGTAAATCATCAGGATTCTCTTTTATTGCCAAAAACCGGCCTTTATTGTTTGGCATTACGGCGATGGTACTGGGTCATGCAATTATGATGATAGTCATGTCACCTGCCTCAATTGCCTCGGTAGGCTATGGTATGGACGATTCAGAAACAGGTATGCTAGTTGGTGTCCATCTTGTCGCTATGTTCGCGCCCGGTGTCATCACCGGTATGCTTATATCAAAAATGGGAGCGAATAATATTATTCTCTTGGGAGCTTTTTTGAATCTTGTCGGTTTTCTGATTGGGCTGACCAATGAAACAAAAATAGTTATTCTCGGAGCGCCGTTGATCTTTGCTGGCATAGGGTGGAACTTCATGTTCTTGGGCGGAACTCATCTTATCAACAGCATGTCTGATGGTATCAATAAAGTTCGTGTTCAAGGGGCAAGTGAAACGCTTTTGGCTGCTGCATCAATGGTGTTTGCGCTTGCATCTGGGGGAATTTACGAATCACTGGGTTGGAAAGGGTTAGTTTTTGTTGTAACAGTGATGACGTTGCTGACTATTGCATTACTTTTTATTCGGATACTTTTAACATCGAAATTTGCCGGTAAACCGGATTGACTTTTTCTCTTGAAGCCCCACTGTTGTGAGGCTTTCCACTTTTATTTTTACTCTCACTTTCATTTTCTACTTCCACTTTCATTTTCAGGGAGTGAAGTCTCACTCACAAGAACGCACTGAACTCTTCTGCGGCAGGCATTTTTATGGGATGTTTGAAGCTCGGTGATTTTATTTCTTGATGCGAAAGTTGGATAGACTGCTCATGCTAAATACACTTAAATCTGTTACCAACAAACTAAACAAATAAATAGCATGAGCAAGTATAAAATGAACTTATTTACCCAATCGATTTTCCCAGCGATTGACGGATATAAGAACCCGCACCCAATAATCCCGGTTTATCATGGGTAATCAGATAGACAGGAATATCTTGTAAATAATTTGTAAATCGGCCTTTGCTCTCAAATCCCTTGCGAAACCCCGATTTTTGGAAGAAATCAAGGAAACGCGGGACAATTCCACCTGCAATGTAGACACCACCAAATGCACCCATATTCAGTGCTAAATTCCCGCCAAAACGCCCTAATGCGGCACAGAAAATTTCCAGTGTACGTTTGCAGATAGGACAGTTGCCACTCAGCGCACGATCTGAAATATCACGAGGGGTAATTTCTTCTACTGGCTGACCGTTCAGTTTCATCAGAGAACGATAGATATTGACTAATCCAGGCCCTGAAAGGACACGCTCTGCTGAGACATGACCATATTCTTCCCGCAATACATTCAGCATATGATCTTCGTCCACACTATCGGGCGCAAAATCGACATGACCACCTTCACCGGGCAGGCTCATCCACTGGTTTCCCGTATGAACAAGATGTGCGACTCCCAACCCTGTACCCGCACCATAAACTGCGATTGGTCGCTTGGACTGAGGTTGTTTTCCGCCAATCTTTATCATGTCATCTGCACCCAGAACCGGAATTGCAAGGGAGACAGCGGTAAAATCATTAATGACCTCAAAACGTTCCCATCCCAGAGATGTTTTCATTTGGCTGACCGAAAAACGCCAACTGTGATTGGTCATGCTGATAACATCCTCTGTCACCGGACAAGCAATTGCGATGCAGCCATATTTGACGGCACAGTTTTGCTGTTTCAGATACTGGCGGATAACAATTTCAAGCGATGCATAATGCGCACAGGGATAGAATTCGACTGCGCTCAGTTGCCCAGTATCTACATCACATAATGCCAGCCGTGCATTTGTACCGCCGATATCGCCTACCAGAGCATAAGTTGTCATGTTTTATCTCCTTAAGTCTTATAGAAATGGTCTATATCCTAATGAACCAGTCAAAAGCCGAATTGAGGGGATTTTACACAAGGTCAGGCGTAAAGGCGTATAAAATGTATTATTAGTCTGGTAAAAGCCATTATTTAGCCTGAATTGCTCTTTTTTCAATGGGCTGGCAGCCCATGATTCACTATTATGCTCAACAATCAACCCGCGAGTCGGTGTCAGGTTAACGGTTTAATTCAAACCAAGCCCGCGTAGTCCGATAGGGTTTAACTCAGCAGGATTAAAGCGGTTTTTCCAGTTCTTTTCATAATCTTCGTGAGGAAAATCAGCCGGAGATGTGCCATTTTTAAGCGATATGGCTACCTTATGCGCATAAGCCAGATTCCTTTCACACAGAGGAGCGGCGGGAATATACATCACATTCCCCCAGCCTTGCTGATTTACCACTGGTGCAACGGAATGGATAAGATCACAGTGCCACCAGACAGAATCACCGGCTTGCAGAGATGGAATGCTGTATAGCCCGCGGACGAGGTGGGGGTGCCATTTTTCGGAAGCTGGCAGGGCTTTACCGGAGGCAACACCGCAAAGCTCGTCATCAGGCACATCATTTAGCAAAGGACGTAACAATAAATAGGCCATCGCTTCTGGTACAGGAACAACATGCAAAAGCCCCTGATTGAGAGCCATATCCGATAGTGCCGTCCAGCCCTGAAAAGTGCGAAAAATTGAACATCGGGTTACGTTATCCAGTTCGTATTCATTCATTTCTGGGCGGTATGCTGCATCCCAAGGATCGTATTTTGTGAATTGGTTATTGAAAATATGCCTGAACACTTTTTGATAAGCAGGATGTAGCCAACGTTCCAAAGCCCCGGAATCAGTATGTGCACCAAGCCCTTTGGATGTAGTTCCCGGTGGTCGACGGCGAATGCGATCAGGGTAAATCATGCTGATATCTGGTTCAAACCAGCGCACGCCATTCGATTCAAATTTCCACAGACGATTGAGAAAAGATTGTACTTGCGCAATTTCTTCACTTTGCCGGGCCTGCATCTGTGCCTGAGACCAATAAATGGGATAAATTTCCGGACGGGATGCTTCAAGGCTGCTGAAGTAGTTATCACCTGTGCCATGATAAACACCATCAAAATTATTTATCTCAAGGTACTCAAGCATGGATTTATCCCATGCAAGTGCGGTCTGACGGGGGAAATTCTGTCTGACAACCAAACATCCACGACGTTTAATTTTTTGTATGGTCTCTGCCGTAATTCGATTTTCTATTAAGTCCTGCCAGTCAATCTCTGGCCAAGCACTACCGATATTTTTTTCATCTTCCTGAGCGGCAGCCAGCGCTTGGTCTATTTTGTCACAAACCTGTTTGAACAAACCTTCGACATCACCAATTTGTTTGCGCATGGTTTGTTTCATCTGACGAATATTCTGGTGGTAGTTATCAGGGAAGAGAGAAGAGATAAAAGATGTGTCCATAGCAGATCCTATTATGTTCATCATGACTGATGTGTTTTGGGATGTAGTAGACTCAAACTGTGGTTACAACTTCTTTTTGTTTTGATACTGAAATCAAATAATATCTTGACTATTATAAGTTATCAGCCCCATTTCATCTGCCAGCAGATCTATAGCTTTTATCACTTGGTTAGATGACCAGAGTGGCTGTGATTCAACGGATACTGTCAGCTCGTTTTCTTTAAGCCGATCGCCGAATAGCATTATCGCCTTATCACCATGTTGTTTTGATGCCCAAATTATTGCCTGAGCCGTGGGATTATCTTGGTAGATCCGGCCCGCGATTTCTTGAGTGTGGGTATAATTTTCAGCTTCGGAAAATAAAATATCTTTTGGCTCGTAGCCCCACTTCCGCAATACTCTTACATTGATATCTACAATGATGAGATCGACATCAGGCATTAGTTGGCTGTAGACAAGCGTATCCAACTTACCCAGATCAAAAGGCAGATTATTGCATCCTGCCGGCACGTCATGATAGATGGTTTCCATCACAGCAACGGCAATATTCTCACCACCATAGATAGTAGGAATAGATTCACCTTGCGCATTTTGGCAGGGGCTGAATCTGGCGTTTCCTTTTCCTGGGTTAAACTCAGTGCCTTTGTATGTCTGATGATGAATACGTTCAATCGGACACCGGGCTTTCCAGATTCCCGTTTTGATAGTTCTTTGATTCAGGGAACTAACCGTGCAATGGCCCATCAGCTTCCTGCCTTGCCGCATTTAATACATCATTCGGGCGGTTTGCCAAAACGTCTTTTGGCTTTTCTTTTCCTAACCACGAATTAGGAGTACTAAACCAAATTGCCATGCCCCAAGATGTTTTTTTTCCATCAAAAACTTCAATGATATTTTTGATGATGGGGATCGGTAGCCCTCCTTCATCCAGTGCATATTGCGGGTATAAATCCTTTCCCTTGACTGAAACCGCGAAGATTTTTTTAGTTTTTTTCCAGCGGTTGGGAGTTGCACTGGGGTTGAGCAGAGAAAAACCCGCAGATTGACTGAGTTCATAGGCTGGAAGCCATTTTGACTCTTCAAGAATTGAATTTTTCAGTGCTTCAATCCGATCTTTTCGGTTTGATGTTCTCCAGGAGTCTTTTGAATTTTCCCCACTAAGATCATCTGAATGAACATAAAATTCGGACTTGATCATCCGAGAAGGCGATTTGTCAGGGAAAGATCTGCGTTTTATGGAAGTAGCGGTATTTAACGCACTTAGCAGGGCAATACGTAGATCCCTGACATCAAGTTCTCCGGCGGTTTCTTCCGGTAATTCAACAATTAAAAAACGATCTGCTTCGTTAGGCGGTATTTCTGTGACATGAATATGCTCAATGTGTTCTTGCTGATACGAAAGAACATCAAGAAGGGAAACGTAACCTAAGCTGAGCGTTTTCTCCTTTGCTCTGCTTTTTCTTGCTACCTTGGCATTCACTCTAGACCCCTTATTGGTATTTGCATATAACGTATACCCGTCATCTTTTCTATCGTCGGTTATTTTTAATTTAAATCAATAAATTAGCTGCATAATTAGCTTGGTTATGCGCTTGGGGCTTGTTCCCCGTGTTGACACTTGAAATCGATGGGGTATAGAGATTGTTGATATGGTTTATATCAATTATATCGCAGATTCGCACAAAATATAAACAATTGCAATGTTTCCGACAAAAAGCGGTAAATTGAAAGACGAAGGGTATAAAAGATTATGAAAATTTATATTTACTGTGGATATAAATTGGAGTATTAGAAAATAAAATTCTTCCAGAAAGGATGATGTTTTTTGATTTTTTGTGACACTATATTTTTTTATTTAAAGGTGAAGAAAGAATTTTAATAGACGCAGTCTGCTTAAGAAGATTATTGCCCTTTATGAGATAACGTTGGTGTTATTGCTTTCAACAAAATCAAAACCTGCTTTGTTGGATAGTGGAATAGGAAAATCTTCAGCTTTTTGTGATTACCGCTTGATTCTCCTCCCCGATTCACTGGATAATCATCCGCCTCAAATTTCCTCACTATTTTTTTACCTGAAAAGCCAAACGATTGCGCAAGTGAATGCCTAAACCAACGAGTACAGCACTTATCTTTATTATTTAGTGACGTAATCGTTTTCGTTGGATGAGTACGGGGAAGATAGTGATACATTTTCAATGCAAAATATTCAACAGAAAGCAGGGGAAACACATGTCTGGTATGCAGGTACCAACTCAATGCAAGCTCGATAAGTATTTTAAGATTACTGAACGTGGATCGACTGTGCGTCAGGAAATTCTTGCTGGGTTGACGACATTTTTGGCGATGGTTTATTCCGTTATTGTGGTGCCGGGCATGCTTGGACAAGCCGGATTCCCTCATGCTGCCGTATTTATTTCTGTCTGTCTGGTAACCGGTGTTGGCTCATTATTGATGGGATTGTGGGTTAATCTGCCAATGGCAATTGGTTGTGCGCTTTCATTGTGTACATTTACTGCGTTCAGTTTGGTTTTAGGACAACAGGTAAGTATTCCTGTGGCGCTTGGCGCAGTCTTCTTAATGGGATGCCTGTTTACACTGATTTCGGTGACGGGTGTAAGAGCGTGGATTTTACGTAATATCCCCATGGATATTGCACATGGAACAGGGATTGGTATCGGATTATTTCTACTGCTGATTGCAGCCAATGGTGTTGGGTTGGTGATTAAGAATCCCCATGAAGGTTTGCCTGTTGCGTTCGGTTCATTGACGACTTTTCCCGTGATTATGACGCTCTTGGGGTTAGCAGCAACGATTGGATTGGAACGGAGAAAAGTACCGGGCGGTATTGTATTGGTGATTATCACGATTTCAATTATTGGTTTGATTTTTGACCCGACCGTAAAATATCAAGGATTTTTTAAAGTTCCGACTTTAGGGGAAGACGGTTTGTCCCTGATGTTCAGTATGGATATTATCGGCGCGTTACAGCCTGCTGTGTTACCGAGCCTTCTGGCGTTGGTAATGACGGCGATATTTGATGCCACAGGAACCATTCAGGCAGTAGCCAGTCAGGCGAACTTGTTGGATAAGAGAGGCCAGATTATTAGTGGTGGTAAAGCTCTGACCGCTGATTCTGCCTGTAGTATTTTCGCGGGAGCTATAGGCTCTTCTCCGGCTGGGGTTTACATTGAATCTGCCGCTGGAACGGCTGTTGGCGGTAGAACGGGTTTAACTGCTTCTGTCGTTGGTATTTTATTTCTATTGATTTTATTCCTGTCACCATTATCGTATTTAGTTCCTGCATATGCCACGGCTCCTGCTTTGATGTATGTCGGGTTATTGATGTTGAGTAATGTACGGAAACTGGACTTCAATGATTTTGTCAGTGCGATGTCCGGCTTGCTGTGTGCAGTGTTTATTGTACTGACTTGCAACATTGTGACAGGCATTATGTTGGGCTTCAGTACGTTGGTTGCCGGGCGTATTTTCTCAGGTGAATGGCGTAAGCTGAATATTGGAACTGTGATTCTTGCTATTGCGCTGGTTGTTTTTTATGCGGCTGACTGGGCTATTTAGTTAAAAAATTGTGCGCAAACAGTCAACGTTTGCGCATTATCCTCACGATAAACATGCCTTCTATTTTTCAATTTGCTGATTTATGTGTTGCAACTTGAAGTTTATTGGATATACCCATCAAAATTTCCTAATTTTTCAACATGACCCCGCCGATAAGTATAAAATAGACAAATGATTCACTGGTCATTGATTCATAATGTGATTGTTTTTTGATTTTCTTTAATAACTGCAATGATTATGGTTAATAGCGCTATTATTAGGGGGAAAAAAAAGTCACAATCTCTTCACTGACGGATTTTTGGCAATTTGTAAGGGTAACATGGAAATATTCTTTACTATCTTGATCTTGATTTTGGTGGTGTCAGTTTCTGGTGTTCTTACTAAAATGATTCCGTTCCGTGTCCCCTTGCCGATAGTGCAAATAGCAATGGGGGCGCTGCTGGCTTGGCCTCATTTTGGTTTACACGTTACTTTCGATCCTGAATTATTCCTCGTTTTACTTATCCCTCCTTTGTTGTTTGTTGATGGCTGGAAAACTCCAACCAGAGAATTCTTTCAGCATGGGCGTGAAATCTTCATTTTAGTTTTAGTACTGGTATTGGTGACGGTTGTTGGCATTGGCTATTTGATTCATATGTTGCTGCCGAGTATCTCACTTATTGCTGCTTTTGCACTGGCGGCAGTCTTATCACCAACTGATGCGGTGGCACTGTCATCAATTGTTGGAAGAGGAAGCATCCCCAAAAATATGATGAGTGTACTGGAAGGAGAAGCATTGATGAATGATGCTTCTGGCCTGGTAGCTCTTAAATTTGCGGTGGCGATTGCCATGGGAACGATGGCCTTTACCGTCACTGGCGCAACATTGGAGTTTTTCAAAGTTGCGATTGGTGGGTTGCTTTCTGGTATTGGTGTTACATTGGTGTACAGTAAATCACTGAGATTGATGAGCCGCTGGAGTGGAGATGATCCGGCAACGCAAATCATGTTCATGATGTTGTTGCCATTTGCCTCTTATATGATTGCTGAGCATATCGGTTTTTCAGGTATTCTGGCTGCGGTTGCTGCTGGTATGACAATCAGTAAAGCGGGCGTGATCCGCAATGCGCCATTGGATATGCGTTTACGTGCCGATAACGTATGGGGGATGCTGGCTTTCGTCTTTAACGGCCTTGTATTCGTCATGTTGGGGTTACAGTTACCAGACATTTGGGAAACTTCTGTGGCTCAGGCTGATCTTGATCCGAATGTTGAAACCTGGATGCTATTCTCCGCTGTGGGCATCATTTATGGTGCGCTGGTATTACTTCGATTTGGCTGGTTATGGCTGATGAAAAATACCAGCAAAGTGTTTATGAAAAAGAAACCACTGGAATTTGCTTCTTACACTATCCGTGAATTGTGGTTAGCTTCATTTGCTGGTGTTCGTGGAGCAATTACGCTGGCAGGTGCGCTATCTGTTCCTTTGTTCTTGCCAGATGGTGATCCGTTCCCGGCACGTTATCAGTTGATTTTCATTTCCGCCGGTGTGATTTTGCTTTCCCTGTTTGTGGGCGTTATCGCATTACCTTTGCTGCTGCGTGGTATGAAAGTCGGCGATAAGATGGCTGATCTCAATGAAATCAGAATGGCAAAAGCCGCAATGGCTAAAGTTGCGATTGTCAGTATGAATAAAATGGAAGAGCGTTTGTCTGTCAACACGGAAGAAAAACTGGATGCGGAGGTTATTAGCGAGGTTGCTTCCCGTGTTACCGGTTATTTGCGGCGTCGCACAGCCGGCACGGATGAAGCCGAGCATAATCTGATGGTTGAGGAGTTGGAACAACGCTTCCGCTTAACAGCATTAAGGGCTGAACGCGGTGAACTGTATCATCTGCGTGCAACTCGTAAAGTTAGTAATGAGACACTACAAACGCTGCTGCATGATCTTGATTTGCTGGAAGCGCTTTTAGTGGGAAAAGAACAATAAAAGTAGGTAAAAATCAATAAATCATGTGGCTGTTAACGATCACAACATTTTTATGGGCCGCTTCATTTAGCCTGATCGGGGTTTATCTTTCTGGTCAGGTTGATAGCTGGTTTTCTGTGCTTGTCAGGGTAGTCCTGGCTGCAATGGTATTCTTGCCATTTTTGCGTTGGCGTGGGTTATCGTTGAAAGTCATTACGCTATATATGGCAATCGGCGCTTGTCAGCTTGGCGTGATGTATTTGTTTGTATTTCATGCCTATCACTATTTAACTGTGGCAGAATTTTTGCTGTTTACCATCATGACACCGCTCTATGTCACACTGATTTATGATTTGATGGGGCGTAATCGGCTGCGTTGGGGCTATGCTCTGAGTTCTTTGCTGGCTGTGGCGGGAGCCGCAATTATTCGATATGACCGACTAAGCGAATCCTTCTGGATTGGTTTGATATTGGTACAATTGGCAAATATTTTCTTTGCCATTGGTCAGGTTGGTTATAAGCGTTTGATGGAAGTTCATCCGATCCCGCAGCGAATCGCTTTCTCATGGTTCTATCTGGGAGCGTGTGTTGTCGCTATCATTGGTTGGTTGTTGTTTGGCGATCCGCAAAAACTACCGACAACACAGTTACAATGGGGCGTCCTGATTTGGTTAGGCGTTGGTGCATCTGGTATTGGCTACTTTATGTGGAACTATGGTGCGACCCAAGTAGATGCCGGAACACTGGCTATTATGAATAATATGCTGGTTCCGGCAGGGTTGTTGGTTAATTTCGCAATTTGGCAGCAGCACCCTGATTGGCTGAGCTTTAGCATTGGAGGCAGCCTGATTGTTGCCTCACTTTGGGTGCATCATCGCTGGATACTGAAACCTGTTTCACAAATGGCAGATTGCCCACCGCGTGCTGGCGCGCAGAACGAATAAATGTATCAATGGCAGGTTGGCGTTGTTCTCCTTCGCGGTTGGCAGCGTACAATCTGCTCCATAATCCTTCTCCCAGTGTTTGGGTTACAACTAACCCTTGCCTTTCGAATGTTTCTACTACCCAGTGTGGTAATGCAGCAATACCCAGACGAGCTGCCACCATTTGGATCAACAATAAGGTATTATCGACAGTTTTCAATGTCGGCGTCACCCCTGCGGGTTGGAGAAAACGCCGCCAGATGTCAAACCGTTGCCGTTGGACGGGATAGATCAGCAAAGTTTCAGAAGCAAGATCCTGTGGGTGAATATCGCGTTTATTTGCCAATGGATGATCCGGTGCAACCACTAGTTTCACTTCATAGTCAAACAGTGGTGTATAGTGCAGATTGCTGTCTGCAATAATGTCTGATGTCAGGACAATATCCAGTTCCCGTTGCTGTAGTGCTGGCTGAGGATCAAATGTTACACCGGATTTAAAATCTACATTAACCTGCGGCCAACTTTCACGAAAATGCTTAAGTGCAGGCGTTAGCCATTGAATACAGCTATGACATTCAATAGCGATGCGTAGGTTAGTCTTTTCTGGCTCATAGCACTCACGCAGGGAAGCAGTGACCAAAGGCAATACTTGATTCGCAAGCCTTAATAACACTTCACCCTGAGGTGTTAGCTGAAGAGGTTGGCTTTTACGAATGAACAGCTTGAATCCCAAACGGTGTTCTAACTCACTGAATTGGTGAGAAAGAGCGGATTGAGTTTGATGCAGGTAATTCGCAGCAGCGGCCAATGACCCACAATGATTCAATGCCTGTAACGTTTTTAAATGTTTTATTTCGATCATGAAAAACCTTCAAGTTAATGATGAATAATTTGCGCTTGTGGTTTATACACTACCTGTTGATTATAGAAGTGTAAACATCTAGACGGCTAAAATTTCACGGGTGACGACATGACGGTTTTGAATCATACATTAGGTTTTCCACGTATCGGCTTGAAAAGAGAGCTAAAAAAGGCGCAAGAGAATTATTGGGCAGGCAAAATTTCTCAACAAGAATTGCTGGAGACGGGTCGTGAATTACGTGCACGTCACTGGCAACAACAAAAAGAAGCGGGTGTTGATTTAGTCCCTGTTGGAGATTTTGCGTGGTATGACCAAGTATTGACCACAAGTCTATTATTGGGCAATGTTCCACCACGTCATCGAAATGAAGAAGATGATACCATTGATCTGGATACTCTATTCCGCATAGCCCGTGGCAGGGCACCAACAGGTACACCCGCCGCCGCTTCAGAAATGACTAAATGGTTTAACACGAATTATCACTATATCGTTCCTGAGTTTCAGGAAGGACAGGAGTTTAAACTCGGTTGGACTCAACTGCTGGATGAAGTCGATGAAGCATTGGCGTTGGGGCATAAAATAAAACCTGTTCTTTTGGGACCTGTAACCTATTTATGGCTGGGTAAAGTGAAAGGCAAAGTTTTCGATCGCCTTTCCTTATTAACGGATATTCTTCCTGTGTACCAACAAGTGTTGGCTGAATTGGCAAAACGCGGCGTTGAATGGGTACAGATTGATGAGCCTGCACTGGTATTAGAATTACCAGAAGAGTGGCTCGCTGCTTTCCCAACAGCTTATCAGGCGCTTGAGGGGCAGGTGAAATTACTGCTGACGACTTATTTCGATAGCATCGGTCATAATATTGAAACGATCAAATCACTGCCAGTACAAGGTCTGCATGTTGATTTAGTGGCAGGAAAAGATTCCCCTGAAAATCTGGATAAGTTCTTGCCAGAAAATTGGTTGCTTTCATTGGGTGTGATTAACGGTCGTAATGTCTGGCGCGCAGATTTGAGTGAAAAATATCAGCTTGTCGCACCATTGGTAGGTAAGAGAAATGTGTGGATTGGTACTTCTTGCTCATTACTGCATAGTCCGATTGATTTAAATGATGAAACAGGGCTTGATGAAGAAGTAAAAAGTTGGTTTGCTTTTGCATCACAGAAGTGTGAGGAACTATCTTTACTGTCACAGGCACTGAATGAGACAGAAGGTGGTAAACAGGCTGAACTGGATGCCTATAGCGCTCCCATTCGTGCCCGGAGACATTCCACCAGAGTAAACAATCTGGCTGTTGCTGAGCGCCTTGCTGCAATCAAGCCGCAAGACAGTGAACGTAATCAGGCATATCCAGAACGTGCTAAACTTCAGCGTCAACGTTATAACTTACCATTGTGGCCAACGACCACTATTGGCTCATTCCCACAAACAACGGAAATTCGCAGTCTGCGCCTCGATTTCAAAAAAGGCCGAGTGGATGGTCAGTATTACCGGACCAATATCAGTGAACATATCCAACAGGCGATTCAAGAGCAGGAAAGTCTGGGGCTGGATGTGCTGGTACATGGTGAAGCTGAGCGTAATGACATGGTGGAATATTTCGGCGAGCATTTTGATGGCTATGTCTTCACTCAAAATGGCTGGGTGCAAAGCTACGGTTCCCGTTGTGTGAAACCACCTGTAATCATTGGCGATATCAGCCGCCCAGAAGCGATTACGGTAGATTGGGCAACGTATGCACAATCCTTGACGGATAAGCCAGTGAAAGGAATGTTAACGGGGCCAGTAACGATTCTCTGTTGGTCATTCCCAAGGGAAGATGTCAGCCGAGAAACCATTGCGAAACAGATTGCATTGGCCTTGCGTGATGAAGTTAATGATTTGCAGAAAGCAGGTATTGGTATCATTCAGATTGATGAACCTGCATTGCGTGAAGGGTTACCTCTACGCAGAGAAGAGTGGCAGGCTTATCTGGAGTGGGCAGTGGATGCTTTCAAACTGAGTGCCGCAATCGCGCAAGATGATACACAAATTCACACCCATATGTGTTATTGCGAGTTCAATGACATCATGCCTTCCATAGCAGCGCTGGATGCAGATGTAATTACCATTGAAACCTCTCGCTCGGACATGGAGTTATTGGATTCATTTGAGAACTTCTCATATCCGAATGAAATTGGACCTGGTGTGTATGACATTCACTCACCAAACGTACCAAGTGTTGAATGGATTGAAGCACTACTGCGTAAAGCGGCTGACCGTATCCCGGTTGAACGTTTGTGGGTAAACCCAGACTGTGGACTGAAAACCCGGGGTTGGTTAGAAACTCGACAATCATTGTCGAACATGGTAGAAGCAGCAAAACGCCTGCGTTCTACACTGAATAAGTAACTTAAGAACGATCCATTAAACTGCCCGCCACAGAGTATGAAATGTGGCGGGCGCAAAGGATTATTGACCCAATAGTTTATCTTTTGAACTAATCCACGAATGGATCGTATAATCCAGTCTTTGCTGAGAAAACTTTTCAATTAGTCCACTTATTCCTCCCTGACCTTCAACCCAGTCCATCATATGCTGGAGTTGCTGGTTTTTCCCGCCACTCAGCATATTGGTGATTTGATCAAAAAATCCCATCATAGCCCCCCTTTTGTTGAGACTTATTGGTTTAACCAGATAAAACACTTAATTATGTGCATTTACAGGAATAATGCAGTGGGAATACTATGAAATAAAGATGAATTTCAGATTTAACTATTGCAGTTGCACAGTATTTTAGAAACGCCTGGTTTTAGATAGTGGAGTACTTTTTATTAAGTAATTATTATTATGTTCTTATCACACTAGAGCGTGTTGATCTTTTTGGTATAAAAAGCAAGCAGCAAATGGGGCTGTTATAATGGTTTCGCCAAAAATCAAAACAATTACCCCAAATGCCAAGACTAATGTTAACAGATGATAGCTGGAAATT
>NZ_CAWQTY010000215.1:0-16273 GCF_963897815.1 Xenorhabdus sp. Sc-CR9 | reverse complement strand
GAGTTTCCGGGCGGCCGGTGGGCTCGGGGAAGTGTAAAAGAGACAGCTCTTTTCACCATGAAGACTTATTTCAAGGTGTTTTATCAATTCAAAAATAGCTGAATTTTCCTGAATTATATGGTTTCCACAGAAAATATACTAACATAAAGTAATGTGACTAATAAGTGTGTAATTATTTGAAGTTATTTTTAAATATACTATTTACATTTATTTTTCTATCAGGTAGTTATAAAGGTGTCAAGTCAAAAAGAGGTATATATGGAAATTATAATTAGGGCAACTGAACCTGAAGATGCAGAGCATTATCAAAGAATTTATAGTCAGCCGACTGTTTATTCCAATACTTTGCAGCGTCCATGTCCTTCGCATGAAGCATGGCGGGAACGTTTAAAATTAAAAAAAACACAAGGGGATATTGATTTTGTAGCTGAAATCGATGGCAAGGTAGTGGGGACAATAGCAATATTTACTTATGCTAACCCAAGACGTAGACATTCAGTCAGCATTGGTCTTGGTGTAGATGAGATCTATTTTGGCAAGGGTGTTGGCTCAAAGATGATGGCATTTGTGATTGATTATGCATTTAGTTGGTTAGGTTGTATCAGAATTGAGTTGGAAGTTTTTTCCGATAATGAAAGAGCGATTGTCTTATACACAAAATTTGGATTTGAAAGTGAGGGTATCCGACGTATGCAATCACTAAGAAATGGTCAATATTGCGATGTGATGGGTATGGCTCTGCTAAGTGATCGGTTAGTGTAATGTTTTTGAAATTTATTTTCATAAAATAGTCGAAGGAAGCTTTTTATTTTTGCTTCCTTTTTTATAAAACATCAATAATGTTACGTTGGGGTAAAAATTATATTAAATTTGATCCGGTCTTTTAAGGGTCTTGAAGAAATGGATGAAATTCTGACAGAGTTTTATAAAAGCAGTAATTGGACTACGGGACCAAGAGCAGAAATTATTGAGAGAATTAGTAAAAGCACAAAATTGATAATAGAGATTCCAGTAGTGTCTATTGATGCTTTACGTGGAAGTAATCATTCAGAGAAAAGTAGGGTTTTTTTAGCCTGTGATTAAAATATGGGAATTTTATTGAGGAAGAATAGTTGACTATTCTGATAACTTTACTGGTATTTTACCTATTTCAGGAGAAAAAATTATTATCACTAAGTATATCCATTGTTTTTCAAGTTGTCGCTTTGTTGGCTGCATTTGCTCACCTCAGTCACCGTTTTTATAAGTATACGGTTAGCTATGCTTCTGGGATCGCTTCTTTGTCGTCGGGCTTTATCTCGAAATCCATTGGCTATAATTTAGAAATATTCAGAAATTATCATTGATAAAAATAAAAACTAACATACAATCAGCATGGTAACTAATTTATTAGTGGAGGTCTTAGCATGGAAAAATTTACTGATAAATTAATTAGCCTGGATCGATTTGTTTTGCGAATATTGCGTTTCTTTTTTCATGCATTTATTGTTTTTTTGATAGGTATTATTCCTGGCGTATTAGGTTTTTTCTTGATTGAAAGCCATGCCATACCTGATGCTATATTGAATTCTGTCTCAATGATTGGAACTCAAAATTTGCATATTGAACCAGTCAGTAAATTAGGGAAATATTTTACAGCTATTTATGGATTGTTTCTTCAGGCAATTTTTTTTATCGCTGTTGGGATGGTGGTAACGCCTTTTGTCCATCGAATACTACATAATTGGCACATCGACGATGATGATGAAGATCAAGAGGAAAAATGATGAACCAAGGTCGTTGCTTATGTGGTAGTGTTGGCGTGAAAACTCGCCAGAGTATTGAGAATATTAATGCATGCCATTGTAAAGTATGTCAGAAATGGGGCGGAGGGCCATTTTTATCCGTTGACTGTAAAGATGATTTGGAAATAGAAGGTGCTGAAAATATTTTAAGATATTCATCGTCAGATTGGGCAGAACGTGCTTTCTGTAAAAAATGTGGAACGCATCTTTTCTACCATTTGCATTATCCCAGTACTTATTATGTGCCAATTGCCTTGTTTGAAAATAATACTAATAACAAAAGTAAATTATTTCGCCAAATCTATGTAGACAGTAAACCAAAATATTATAATTTTGTTGAAAAGACTCCAATGCTCACAGAACAAGATATTCTCAATTTATTTAAATAATCGCGGCAATATGAGGGAAATTTCTCTCTCATATAGTATATGATTAAATAGAACGTTACGAACAACATATTTATATATTGTTCTAAAAATATCATACTAAAAGTTTGAGAAATTATATTTTATAACTAATTTACTTTATTGATATGTAACAATTTTCTTTTTATTTTCCACTAATGTTAGTATAATCTCTTGTCTCATCAAAAAGATCTTGACATCACCCGAGAGAGAATGTTGTCTTCTTTTAAATTATCTTATGAAAATCATGAAGATAAACTCAGTATATCCGCTTGGTTTTGGATCTTATTCACCTCACCATCATTTAAGTGGGTATTACGTTAGTGGAGATATTGTTTGATTAATGTTTTATTAGTTGATGACCATGAACTGGTTCGCATTGGTGTCAAAGGTATCCTTGATGATGTTAGAGGAATCAAGGTAATAGGAGAAGCCAACAGCGGAGAAGATGCGGTAAGATGGTGTAGATCAAACAGCACGGATGTTGTCATCATGGATATGGGAATGCCGGGGATAGGGGGGCTTGAGGCAGCGAAGAAAATTATTCGCTATTCACCTGACACTAAGGTAATCATGCTGACCATTCATACTGAAAGCTCTTTGCCGACGAAAGTGATGCAAGCGGGAATCAGAGGATATTTGAGTAAAGCCGCAACTCCCCAGGATATGATTAATGCAATTCGGGCTGTTTATGCGGGGCAGCGTTATATCTCTTCAGATATTGCTCAGCAAATGGCACTCGATCAACTATTACCCCAAAAAGAAAACCCGCTGGATGAACTCTCTGAACGAGAATTACAGATCATGATAATGATAACTCAAGGTCGCAAAGTTAACGAAATTTCTACTCTGCTTAACCTAAGTCCTAAAACAGTGAATAGCTATCGTTATAGAATGTTCAGTAAACTAAATATCAAAGGTGATGTAGAATTGACCCATATGGCAATTCGTTGTGGTTTGCTTGATGCACAAAATATGTTGGCCCAAGGTGGGTGATAAATCTGGTGGGTGATAAGCCGTGGCAGAGCAATTTAATTCGAAGACATTTTTAAAAACAGTGACTAGCCAACCGGGTGTCTATCGTATGTATGATATTGCTGGTGATGTGATTTATGTTGGTAAAGCCAAGGATCTAAAAAAACGGCTATCCAGTTATTTTCGGATACAAGTCAGTAGCCGCAAGACAGAATCACTGGTGAAAAATATTGCTCAGGTTGACGTCACTGTTACCCATACCGAAACTGAAGCTCTCCTGCTCGAACACAACTATATCAAACTCCATCAGCCCCGTTACAATGTATTATTGCGGGATGATAAATCCTATCCTTATATTTTTTTAAGTGGTGATACTCATCCTCGCCTGGCCTTATACCGAGGCGCTAAGCGCGCAAAAGATGAGTATTTCGGACCATTCCCTAACTCTCATGCTGTGCGTGAAAGCCTAGCTTTATTGCAGAAATTATTTCCTATTCGCCAATGTGAAGACAGCGTGTATCGCAACCGTTCAAGACCTTGTCTGCAATATCAGATTGGTCGCTGTCTGGCTCCCTGCATTAAAGAATTCGTGACTGATGAAGAATATCAACAACAAGTTGAATATGTTCGCTTATTTCTGGCGGGTAAGGATAAACAAGTACTGACTGAATTGATCAATAAAATGGAAGAGGCGAGTCAACAGCTAAAATTTGAGGACGCAGCCCGTTATCGTGACCAGATCAAAGCTGTGCGACAAGTAACGGAACGGCAATTTGTTTCTGGAGAAGGTGATGATCTTGACGTTATCAGTGTTGCTTTTGAGGCAGGAATAGCTTGTGTGCATGCCTTATTTATCCGTCAGGGAAAATTATTAGGCAGCCGGAGCTATTATCCTAAAATACCTGCTGATACGAAATTAGATGAAGTAGTACAAACTTTTCTTGGCCAATTTTACCTTCAGGGCAGCCAAAGCAGGACATTGCCAACAGAAATCTTGCTGGACTTCGCATTGCCCGAAAAAGAACTGTTGGAAGTATCACTGTCTGAATTGTCGGGCAGGAAAATTCATATCCAAGCGCGCCCAAGAGGTGACAGAGCACGTTACTTAAAATTAGCACGTACCAACGCTGCAACGGCACTAACTACAAAACTATCACAACAATCAACAATTCATCAGCGCTTAAAATCACTTGCCGCATTTGTAGGTATTGAGAAAATCCATCGTATGGAATGTTTCGACATTAGCCATACGATGGGAGAACAGACCGTTGCATCTTGCGTTGTTTTTGATGGTAATGGTCCTGTGCGTGCGGAATACCGCCGCTATAACATTACAGGCATCACACCGGGAGATGATTATGCGGCGATGAATCAGGTCTTAAGCCGTCGGTATGGTAAGACGATTGATAAAACCAAAATCCCGGATATTATTTTCATCGATGGTGGTAAAGGACAACTTGCACAAGCAATTGAAATTTTCAATTCACAGGAAGTTGAATGGGATAAAAATCATCCCAAACTTATTGGCGTTGCAAAGGGGAGTGATCGTAAAGCGGGATTAGAAACTTTATTTTTCCAAGCCGAAGGAGAAGGGGTGGCTCTTCCCCCAGATTCTCCAGCATTGCACGTTATTCAACATATTCGTGATGAATCTCACAATCACGCGATTACCGGACACCGCCAGCGTCGAGAAAAAGTGAAGAAGACCAGTACACTGGAATCGATAGAAGGGATTGGGCCAAAGCGTCGACAAATGTTGCTAAAATATATGGGTGGATTGCAGCCTTTACGCAACGCAAGTGTAGAAGAGATCGCAAAAGTGCCTTCTATTTCTTATGTGTTGGCAGAAAAAATCTATAATGCGTTGAAACACTAAGAGTATTGATGCACCATATTGATAAACTTTACATGGCCAGATAGTTACTAAGCATTATGCAATTAAATATTCCAACATGGCTTACTCTGTTTCGTATTGCCTTAATCCCGTTCTTCGTTTTGGCATTTTACTTGCCATTCCAATGGGCACCGATGCTATGTGCCATTATTTTTGTTATCGCTGCTGCAACAGATTGGTTTGATGGTTTTCTTGCCCGTTTGTGGAAACAGACAACGCGCTTTGGCGCATTTCTTGATCCTGTAGCGGATAAAGTCATGGTAGCTACTGCGTTGGTGCTTATCGCAGAGCATTATCATTCATGGTGGATTACCTTGCCTGCTGCGACAATGATTGCCCGTGAGATAATCATATCCTCTTTACGCGAATGGATGGCAGAGTTAGGGAAACGCAGTAGCGTAGCTGTTTCTTGGATGGGAAAAACAAAAACTACAGCACAAATGGCAGCATTAGTTGTTTTATTATGGCGTCCTTGTGTTGAACTTGAAGTGGGGGGATTCATCTTATTATATGCTGCTGCGGTATTGACGTTCTGGTCTATGTTTCAATATTTGAGTGCTGCATGGGATGATTTGCGTGAAGCTTGATCGAAATGACGCAAAAATCATCGAACAGACGAGTTTTCTAAATAATTGTGTTGACTCATTTCGTGAAATAAGTAGAATGCAACGCATCGAACAGCACATGGGGTTTACAAAGTAAGTTAAGTAAATCAACAAGTTCGAAGAAAAAGCGGGAATAGCTCAGTTGGTAGAGCACGACCTTGCCAAGGTCGGGGTCGCGAGTTCGAGTCTCGTTTCCCGCTCCAAAAAAGGCGCGTTGGCAGAGTGGCCATGCAGCGGATTGCAAATCCGTGAACCTCGGTTCGACTCCGGGACGCGCCTCCAAATTTAGCCCAGGTGGTGAAATCGGTAGACACAAGGGATTTAAAATCCCTCGGCCTTTAGGCTGTGCGGGTTCAAGTCCCGCCCTGGGCACCAAATATAAGTTTACTAACGTCTACTCTAGTAAACTAACTCCTAGAAAGACCTGATAAATCAATCAGGTCTTTTCTTTTTATGTCTACTTTAGTCCATTGCAATCAACATGCACCACGGGGCATAATCTGGGGCACCTACACTTCTATTTTTAAATGTGCCCCTAAAAAATGAAACTAAACGCACGGCAAATCGAAACAGCAAAACCCAAAGAAAAAACCTACAAACTCGCTGATGGTGGCGGACTCTATTTGGAGATCACCTCACGTGGCTCTAAATACTGGCGGATGAAGTACCGCCGCCCTACCGATAAAAAAGAAGACCGACTGGCTTTTGGTGTCTATCCGGTGGTGTCTTTAGCTGATGCAAGGGCTAAACGAGATGAAGCCAAAAAACTCATAGCCCAAGGCGCTGACCCCAAAGCAGAGAAAAAAGGGGCACAAGCCGAATCAAAAGGGGCACCACCCTTTGAACAGGTAGCCCGTGAATGGCACGCCAGCAATAAGCGATGGAGTGAAGATCACAGCAGCCGTATTCTGCGCAGCCTTGAACATTATATTTTTCCTCATATTGGCAAACTCGATATCTCCACTTTAAGAACAAGCCAGCTTTTAGCGCCTATCAAATCCGTTGATGCTGATGGTAAACACGATATCGCCCAGCGATTACAGCAACGTGTGACATCCATCATGCGATATGCTGTTCAGAATGATATTCTTGAATCTAATCCTGCAAATGATATGTCTGGCGCACTTTCCACAGTAAAAGCCAAACATCACCCAGCGCTCCCCCATGAACGCTTACCTGAATTCCTTACCCGACTTTCTCACTATCGCGGGCGCTTGATTACCCAAGTTGCTGTAGAACTAACTTTATTAACGTTCGTCCGTTCCAGTGAGTTGAGATTTGCTCGTTGGGAAGAACTTGATCTTGAAAATTCTGTCTGGAAGATTCCCGCCACAAGAAAACCCATTGAAGGCGTTAAATTCTCTGAGCGTGGCATGAAAATGAAAACTGGGCATATTGTGCCGCTGAGTCGTCAGGCCGTATCTCTCTTTAAAACCTTGCAGGATTTGAGTGGAGAATGTGAGGTGATGTTTCCTCATGACCATAATCCGGCAAAAGTCATGAGCGAAAGTACCGTAAATAATGCCTTACGCGGTATGGGATACGACACCAAAACAGAAGTTTGTGGTCATGGATTTAGAACAATGGCGCGTGGTGCGATGGGCGAATCGGGATTATGGAACGATGACGCAATAGAACGCCAGTTAAGCCATGTGGAAAGAAAGAACGTCCGCGCTGCGTATATTCATACATCTAAGCATCTGGATGAACGGCGGCTAATGGTTCAATGGTGGGCTGATTATCTGGATGCAAATAGAGAAAAACATATCACACCGTATGATTTTGCGAAAAAACGCCGGAAATGATATTGAATAATATCCAGAACGTACTGAGTACATGATGTTTTTTTAGACTTTGTTGGCAGTGCCAACAAAGTCTACTTTTTACACGATTAATAGTACAACAACCATCACATGATTATTTTTCATTCAAGTGTGCCCGTGGCACAGAAGTCTATTTTTTATCCAGTCAATAAGCGGCAATTAATTCTATAAATTGCATAAAGAGTTTACGCTTTCAATTAAACAGAATTTTTAAATAATCCTCTGTCATCAAATAACGTCTACCAAGGCATTTCAAGGACTCGATCACAGGGGGTATACATGCCAACGATTACAACATCTAAAGAAAGTCTTATTCGCCTGCCAGAAGTTCAGCGTAGAACGGGCTACAGCAAGGCATGGATCTACAGACTTATTAAAGAAGATAAATTCCCGAAACAAGTCAAAATTGGCCCTCGCTCGGTTGCGTTTGTTGAATCAGAAATTGATGGTTGGGTAGATCAGCGGATTGCTGAATCTCGTGGTATTTAATGACATGTACCTACCATTTGATAAGAATACAAAAGATAAGGGTGGCACTTGCCTACCCTCAACTTGCTTTTTTCAGGGGTTAGATTCAATGCCTCTTGATTGTAACTCCCTACGGACAATGCGCTTAATCCATGCAGCTAAAGATTCATCGCCATCTTGTGCCTGGGCTATCTCCATTAATGCTCTCAATTCAGGATCAAGCCTGAATTGGAATGGTGGATTGCCCCGACGGTTACTTTTGTGTGTTGACATGTCAATTATACTCACTGTAATGTGTTTATGTGTCATTACACATTACCTATATCACTATGAAAAAACAACGCCCCAGTGTGCTGGAACACATCTGAGGCGTCTGACCAAAAACCGTTAATTGGAGTAACGATAATGGCTGATACACAGCATAACCAAACTCGCCCTAAATTTACATCGTTGGATAAATCAGGCAGCCAAAAACCGCTCGAATTTATCCAAACCGTGAAAAAATCTGCCATGTATCATTGGGGAAATCTTCTGCCTGCCTGTGGTATTGATATTCCGGCAAAAGATAAACATGGCGCTTGCCCGGTCTGCGGCGGTACCGACCGTTTTCACTTTATTGATGATCACCATCACGGCAACTGGCATTGCCGCCAGTGTGATACTCCAAATTATGGCGATGGGCTGGATTTAGTGGCAAAAACTAAAGGAATTTCGATCACTGAGGCAGCGAAAATCGTTGCGGATGTACTGGTATTACCTTTGCCCGAACCCAAACCAGCCAGAAAAACCATTCAAACAATACAACCTATAGCTGAAAGAGTGGTGGCATTGATGGCGCAAACTGTTGCCGGACAATCTCCCTATCTGACCGCAAAAGGGCTGTGCTGCCCTAATCAGAGATTGTTGGCCGATAATTCGACAGTGTTGCGACTCGCAACACTGGATAAAAAAGTAACAGGCGCGCAGATCATCAAACCGGATGGTGAGAAAAAATTACTCACTGGCAGCCAGAAGAAAGGTGCATTTATCACTCTGTCAGCGCTGGCAGAAAGTCCCGATACAGTCATCATTACCGAAGGTTACGCGACGGCACTCACGGTGAACCAACTCTGTAAAGGGACTGTTCTGGCAGCACTGGATTCGGGTAATTTGCTCTCCGTTGCTCAATCAGTCAGAGAACGCTGGCCGGACACAAAAATCATTATTGCCGCAGATAACGACTGGCATCATCCCGGTGAACTGGATAAGAACGGTAAACCGAAAGTGAATACCGGCAAAATTTCAGCAGAAAAAGCGGCTATTGCAGTTAATAGCTGGATCACGTTGCCACCGACAGAGCATAAAACCGACTGGGATGATTATCGCCAGCAATACGGCCTTGAAGCAGCAAAACAGGCATTCAGTAACGGGTTATATCGGGCAGGAGATAAGGTAACAGTATCGAAATTTGCGGTTGGTAATTCAGATGAACGCCGGGAGAAAGATGCCGATCCGTTCAAACCCCATATCGATATCCGCAATACAGGAATTTACTGGGTCGAACCCAAAGAACAGGGCGGCGAAATTGTCGAAGTCGAAAAATGGCTGAGTGATCACATGGAGATAGTCGGCATTGGCAATGATGGCAGTGAAGGCTATCTCATTATTAAATTACGTCAGGAAGGCACGGGAAAATATATTGTTGAAGCGCTTCCCCGTCGTGAAGTCGGGATGCCGGTTGGTTGGGCAAGGTTGCGCTCGCGGGGAATGAACATCACCGTAAAAAACAGCTTGTTGCCTATTTTAGCTGAACACCTGCAACGCAGTGGCGATCGCCGAGAGTGGGTTGTGACACAAAAAGCAGGCTGGCACTGTGGGGCGTATGTGATGCCGGATGGTGAAATCATCGGTCAGCCTTATATGCCCGTGGCCTTCAGTGGTGGTACATCCGCGATTGCCGGCTATGTGGTCAGGGGAAGTGCTGAACAGTGGAAAACTCACGTTGCATCATTGATGAGAGGCAACCGCTCAATGATGCTGGGAGTATTGGTCGGATTGACCGCCCCGCTTAACTCATTGACGGGAGGAAGCTGCTTTGGTGTACATTTATTCGCCCAGTCCTCGGCGGGTAAAACTACCACTGTTGAGGCTGCCAGCAGTTTATACGGCGATCCCGAAGAACTTAAATTATCGTGGCACGGCACTAACCACGGCTTAAATAACGAAGCCGCCGCCCGTAATGATGGTTTCATGCCCATTGACGAAATCGGGCAAAGTTCGAACCCGAAAGAGGTTGCGAACAGTGCTTACAGTCTGTTCAACGGTGTGGGCAAAATTCAGGGGAAACGGGAAGGTGGAAACCGTGCCGTGATCCGCTGGAAAATTGCCGCCCTTTCGACAGGAGAGGAAGATTTAGAAACGTTCCTGATAAAAGGCGGGATCACGCCAAAAGCCGGGCAGCTCGTCAGGTTGCTCAGTGTGCCCTTTATTGATACTGAATTTTTCAATGGATATGAAGACGGTGATTCTCATGCAAGGGCAATCAAGCGGGAATCTAAACGCTATTGCGGTGCAGCAGGTCGTGAATGGATTTTATGGCTGTCTGAACATCAGGAACAGGCCATCGAACTTACTGCACGTAAAGAGAAAGAGTGGCTTGATAGCCTGCCAGAAGAAGCCTCAGCTCAGGTAAAGCGGGTTGCCGTGCGTTTTGCGTTACTGGATGCAGCCGGTGAACTGGCGACCCTTATCACAGGCTGGAGCAGGGAAGAGTGTCACGCCGCGATAAAACAAAGTTTTGATGATTGGTTAGCCGATTTTGGTATCGGGAACCGGGAAAAATATCAGGTTATTACCCGTGCCCAA
Source organism: Xenorhabdus sp. Sc-CR9 (assembly GCF_963897815.1). Lineage (NCBI taxonomy): Bacteria > Pseudomonadati > Pseudomonadota > Gammaproteobacteria > Enterobacterales > Morganellaceae > Xenorhabdus > Xenorhabdus sp. Sc-CR9. Next base: position 5,476 of record NZ_CAWQTY010000215.1, on the reverse strand, counting down.
GACTTTATTCAGAAATACGGGCTGTCACGCTTTCAGCCATACACCTATGGCAGACCAAACGGTGATATTGATACGGCACATGCTATGAGAATTAACGGCCTTGCCGGGTATCTGGTGCATAACCGCCGTGATGACGGCTGGGTTGAATATCATATTATCCCCAGTGTATTTGAAGAGGAAATATTGCAGGGGTTACAGAAAAAGACGGCGTTTGAAGCCTTAGAAGAGGCCGGAATGTTGGTCAAAACGGAGAAAGACCGCTTTATCAGTAAAACCATTTCAGTGAATGGCACTAAGGGGCGGTTTGTGGTGCTGATTTTCAGGGATGAGGATTAACACTCACGTAAGAGAAAAAAGCGTTGGGATAACGGGATATTGGGATAACAGAGAGTTATTTTAATATATATCAGTAAGTTATATTTAATCGAATTATCCCGTACTATCCCGCGTTATCCCGTAACATCATGTGACTACAAATAAAATGATGTTGGGATAATGGGGTTATCCCGAAAATAAATTTTCTCTGGTAGGTGATAATTTATTGAATTTAAAACAATTAAAAGTGGTGACGTTTAACCACGGGATAATCTGGGATAGTGTGGGATAAGTTAACATACTGAAATATAGAGTTAATATGCCATTTACCCCGTTATCCCGTGAAAAACAATGTGTTTATATAGCGATAATCAGTGGTCATAGTGATATTTTTCAGTTCTCCGTGTTACCGGGTTAATTTATTAGCCCGGTAACACGGAGACGACAAGCGCAGCGCGTCAGTCGTCATAGAACAACGTGATCATCTTCCCAAACAGTGGGTGTGAGGAAATCATACTCTCGCATCCATCAGAGTTTACGTTATTGATTTACCCACGGCTTGGCAATTGCCAGCGTGATCAAATATCGCTCTTCATTAGGGTACCGGTCATCTTTGAAACGCGCCATATTCAGCATGACCTGATACTTATCATCTGCTTGCCAAAAAGTTATTCCAGTACCTTTCATCTTACGAAGACTGTCATGTGCTTCAGGGGTATTAACCAAGGGACGGTACCCTTTCGTAAGCACCCAACCCGCTTTACGCCACTGATCTTGTAAATCCAATACAATCTTGATTGCATCGTTGTAGAGTAATGGCTCGATTTGTGGCGACATGCGCACGCTATTGATTGTTCCATTTCTAAAAAAACTAACAGTGAAAAAACGGGCTGGGGGGGTAACAAACCCATATTTCAAATCGGTAAAGCGTAAGTGAGCATCCGTTTTTGGGGCGTTGTACCAAGCATGTCCCGGAAGGTGTGGAGCAATATCGGCACTGGATCGCTGCCGCATATCCTCGTAAGGTTCACCAATCACCAAAGCTATCTCTGGTTGATCGGAATAAAAGGAGTGGTAAAGATAAAGGCCTGTCAAACCAAGAACAACTAATAATGTAAAGATTAAGCCCCCACTCCGGCGACCTATGCGTTGTAATAAACTCATTCTACACCTCGCCCAGCAGCAATATCTTTTATAGACTCTTCGATAAGACTTCGTTTGTTATTATGTAGCATTTCATCAAAACTCTTTGCGGCTCTAAGTACGAAAGGCATACGTTGCTCTATCTCAGCAAGGTTGGCCAACGGCTCATCGCTAAACTGGATAGTTCTGTCATCATCGACACGTTTGCATTGGCTAGCCAGTGTTAACTCAATCGATTCTGTTACCCCAGAAAGAATATCAGTAACATAGGCTGCATGATTACCTCGTAATAATGCGACTAAAATAGAGTCACTGTACATTGATGGTTGTAAGATATTGACTTGCTCATGATAGGCCAGATATTCAACACTTTCGGCAATATTCCCCGTGTCTATCGCTTCAAAGGTTTGTAGGATCTCTGTATAAGATAGACCAAACTCTAATTTTTCTTGTCCTATTGGCCATAATATCGGGAATTGGCTATTACCGTAGATACTCTTACGTGCAGGTAGGCAAGTTTTTAGTTCTTCCAACCCACGTTGCTTATAAAAAGCATGTAATGGATACACATCCAGAAATAACGTTGTATTTCCCAACGCCATCATTTGGTATACATAGCCGAATGATTGCTGTGTCGCCTTTGACATTCCTATACGCTTGAGTTCATCGGGCGAAAGTACTGATGGTAGTGGTGATGATGGTAATGATGATAAATCTGATACTGTTTCTGTTATTCCTGATATTGACGTTGCCGCTGATGATGCAGGAAATAAGATTGCTGCTGTTGTTACGCCTGATATTGTTGATGATGCCCCTGCAAATACAGGTGATAGTGGGTTATTTTTGCTGGCTTGTTCAAGCTCCCTCTTTGCCTGGGTACTACTCTCACTTTCACGAATAGTTACCTTTGGAAAATCCCACTCAAATTCCCGTTCTTGCAGGCTTTCACGTCTACGTATTATGGCTGCATCTTCAGCTTGCAATCTTTTTATCATATCAGCGGCATGCAACAACCCACACCCCACTTGCTTAGAAGCGAAAGCAGCAAGACCCGCCCACTGGAAACGGTTATCGTTCAGCCATAAACTAGCATAAGCCGCATTAATACGTTTGTTGCGTTCTTTGGGATCGGCAATCAGCACACCACCGGGGGCGACAATATCTTCAGCCTCTTTCTGATACCTGCGCCAGACGCACTCGCAAGTGAGTATAGGCACATCAATCACTTTAATCTGTTTGCCATCTTTTTCTTCAAAATGACAATCACATGCGGCGACAGACTGAGTGCTCTGGTGTAACGCCAAATCATCATATTTATGTTTTTTTAAAACTTCGATCATTTCCGTCTTCCTGATAAAAATATTTTACTATCATCCTGTTACTAAAACATACACCACCGTTTATGCGCTTCACTTAATGAAACACGACAGCCACACTTACTGAGAAGGTTCTATTGTGACCGTGAAGGGGGTGCTGGTTAAACCTTCTTCAAGCTTCATTCCCTGACCATCACTCGTTCCTGAATGCTCTATTTCTTTATTTTTCAGTGTGTAAGGCACATTAGGTATCGGTGTGTTCGTGCTATCTTCGACAAGTTTAATGTATAAATCATCTTTAAGTATTGCCTGACAATCACGGCTATAAATCGGGTTCTGATTACTCATCGTTCTTTCTCCTGTTCCATCGCCAGCAGATAATCCTGACCGGATACTTTTTCAATGCGCTGCCCCGCTTCCAGTTTTTGCCGTAACCAACTTTCAATACGTTGTTCCAGACTGCCTTCGGGCTGATCCAGTTGCCTTGCGATTTTTCCGTGGTTTTCCCATAACTCATTGTAGAGGGAGCTGGTTAACATTTTCAGACCATAAGGAGAATGTAACCAAACGGTCAACAGGTGTTCGCCCAGCGTAAACGGAATTTCACTGTTACCCTCTCCGCAGCCTTCGGGACGGCAAAATCGCATCGGTTGCGGAATATCGGTCATCAGCTCGGCGACGGGTGTCAGCATCAGTGACCAGTCACTGGAAGTGAAGGCGGGCACCATCGCGCCAAAGACCCGGCTGTCCATGATACGGAACAGCACTTGTTCGCCATCCATCATCACCAGCTGCCGATGTTGCCAGTGGGTAAGTTGTTCTTGCCACGGCTCATGGCTTCGGTAAGCCCAGCCCCAGCTATTGTCACTGAGGGCATGGCGATCCAGCATCATGCCTATCTGGGGTAACTGGCGGGATTTAGCCTGTACCAGCCACGGGCTTTGTTTCAGCATTTTGCGCATCGGCGTACCGCTGTAGAGTGGAAATGCCTGCTCCACCCAGTCATTCCGGTAAAAATGTTCCACCGGATTTGGTTTTGCCAGCGAGTTGAGGATAAAAAACACCGGCGCATCATGGGATTCACTCAACCATGCCTGCCAGCTTGTTGGCATTTCTATATTCGTCTCTTTCATTATTTCATGCTCCCTTCTTGGTGGGTTTAATCACCGGGCTAGCATCCTGCTGTGCCAATACCGGGCAGTAGGGGTGCGCCGGAAATTCCACCATCGGCAACGGTGCCACGCCTTCCGGAAGTTGCAGTGAAATTCCGCGTCCACTACCACCTGAACCCTGCCCGACATTAATCGGTGAACAGAGAATGCCACCCGGCGTGACTTTGAGAAAACTACCACCCACTTTCAGGGTGATTTCTGATGCGGCTTCCAGCACTACTTTGCCGCCGCTTTTCAGGTGGATCTCCTGTCCGCTGTCAATCACGGTCGCATCGCCGGTCTGGATATGCTGGCTGCCGGCAATCCGGTGGGACACATCGCCTTCGGTGGTGATCTTGCGGGAACCGACAACTTGATGGTGGTCATCGGCGCGTATCTCGTGATAACGGTTGTTATCGATACGCTGTTTCTGGTCATGTTTGATGTGCCAGAGTGCATCGTTTTCAATATGGGCGGTGAAATCTTTCTGACCGTGGAAATAAATTTCTTCTCTGTCTTTCGCATCCTCAAAACGCAGTTCGTTAAAACCCTTGCCCTTGTGAGTTTTGGTCTTGAAAGTCGTGCGGGTTTTCTGGGCCGGTAAATCCAGCGGCGGGCGGTTCAGGCCGTTGTAAACACAGCCGGTGACGATGGGCCGATCAATATCACCATTGAGATAGGAGATAATCACTTCCTGACCGATACGCGGGATCGCCATAAAACCGAAGCCGTTGCCGTTCCAGCCCTGTGCGACGCGAACCCAGCAGGATGCGCCATCATCGGGCGGGTCATAGCGATTCCAGTGAAAATGCACTTTAATCGCGCCGTCTTTATTGACGAAAATCTCTTCCCCTTCCGGCCCGACCACCATCGCGGTTTCATCGCCATCGGCGAGCGGTTTGTAGTGGAACGGCGGACGCCAGTCGGCAAGGCCATCAATAAAACTGAAATGATTACTGAGCGTGGTGCCTTCCCCGCTGTTATCGCCCAGCGCCTGCGGGCAGCGCCCGTGATGGCTGATACCGACCACCTGCCAGCGGGCATTCAGCGGGTTGTGCGGATGGCTTTTTATTTCGAAAATTTTACCCGGCATCAGTTTGATGCAATTACTGTTGCCGCTGCCGGTTTTTTTCTGGTTGTCCAGTGCTTCATGGCGGTATTTAAGAAACGGTTTAGCGGCGGCATCTTTCTGAAAACGTCCATAACTTTCAAATACGGTATAGGGGGTTTTGCTGCCGAAGTCGCGGAAGCCTTCACTGCTCTGCATATGAGAAAGGTGATAACGCGGGTTCTCTGGGTTGAAATCTTTATGGAAACTGCGTTGCGGACTCATTCCGACCCCCAGTCGCACCTGATAAATCGTATCTGTCCCGTGCGCGGTTTCCGGCTGGGGCTGGTAAAGCAGCGGCAGTCCCGCCGTCATCCCCAGATGGCTGTCACTGAAAAACAGGGTTTCATCCTCAAACCAGAAACTGATCCCCTCTTCCGCCGCCAATCGGCTGAAAAACCCATAGTCAGATTCCCGTTTCTGGGTCACATATTCTCTGTCCT
>NZ_CAWQTY010000214.1:0-16895 GCF_963897815.1 Xenorhabdus sp. Sc-CR9 | reverse complement strand
ATTCCAATGGAGATCTGTTAACATAGCTCGCGGCATGATGGTGAGGTCTGGTTGTTTTTTGGCGAAAGTAATTATACCAAATCATTATGCTGCCTAATAATCCCTCGCAAAACGTCAACACGCCCTAGCCTTTTGTTCCTTTATTTCTCTTTGTTTGTCGACTTAAAGTTATAAAGGAGCGGCTATGTCATTTCAACTCACCATAAAAGTCGAGCATCGCGTTATCAATATGTGATTTACCTTATCGAAAGCTCACGATTTTGGAAAGTGATTTTTTGTACATAAGGCGATAAAACGGGGAATTTCAGGTAAGTCCGTTTGAGAGTCAAAAAAACCAGCCGGTTGAACGGCTGGTTTGGAATGATTGATAATGGATTTGACGCTGAGAGAAGCTATTACAGTTTGTCAGCGTTTTTAGTCAGGTATTTTGCTACGCCTTCAGGTGAAGCGCCCATGCCTTCTTGACCTTTGGCCCATTGTGCAGGACAAACTTCGCCGTGTTCTTCATGGAATTGCAGAGCGTCAACCATGCGAACCATTTCGTCGATGTTACGGCCCAATGGCAGATCGTTAATAACTTGATGGCGAACAACGCCATTTTTGTCAATCAGGAAAGAACCACGCAGAGCTACGCCAGCTTCTGGATGCTCAATACCGTAAGCTTTCATGATGTCGCGCTTGATGTCAGCAACCATTGGGTATTTAACTTCGCCGATACCACCTTCGCTGATTGGCGTTTTACGCCATGCGTTGTGGACGAATTCAGAGTCGAAGGAAACGCCGACAACTTCAACACCACGTTTTTGGAATTCCTCGTAACGGTGATCGAAAGCGATCAGCTCAGAAGGACAAACAAAAGTGAAGTCCATTGGCCAGAAGAAAATGACAGCAGCACGGCCATTCAGGTGTTTTTTCAGATTGAAGTTATCAACGATTTCACCATTGCCGAGAACAGCAGCAGCTGTAAAATCAGGGGCTTGGCGAGTTACTAAAACCATAATTGACTCCTGTGATTTTAAAAGTCTTGTGTAGGAACGGGTTACAGAATAAGGAATTAGGGTATAGCAATAAAGGATAAAATACCAATTTATACAATAGGTTTAACCTATCAATAATCTGTTTTTAATTCCTTTTAGCCTACATAAGATAAAGCTATTTGGAAAAAGTGCAAGGTTCTGGAGAAACTTCCTGTTTAAGGAAGTGCTTATTTGATGCCAATGCGACCATCTGCGGATAGAACTCCCAAAACAGTGTTTCAAAATCAAGGTATTGCCTTTCTATATCCTGATATGATCCCGCTAATGCGGATAATTTCGGGCGTCTGCGGGCCATGCCTTGCAAGACGCTGGCAATGCATGACATATCCGCATAGCGGATGAGCAAGTTTTGTGACCAAAGATATCGGTTCATCTCTTGAAATTTCTCAGGAGTAGAATCAAGATGAGGCTCTATTTCACAGCGGGCAAAATTGACAAACTCAGGTAAAGAGTAACTTTTTTCACACTTATCCCAGTGTAGGGAGAGAAAGTGATCCCAGATGATATCCAGAGTGATTGGGGCAACCCGACGATACTCGCAACGGAATAAGCTACGTGCCTCCACGACAAGTGGATGCTTATCCGTCAAGGTGTCTACCCGACGGTGCATACGGATACCCGCTACAATGTCAGAACTGAATAATCCTTCTGGAGAACCCCGGATGAAATCCGCCATCAAATTACCCAGTAAGGAACTTTCCGATAATGCAGCCAAATGAAGGTGTGCGAGAAAATTCATAGCGAGAGTATACCGCAAATCGTTAAACTAGGTGCTTCTTTGTTGCACCCTTGCGCTTGCAGCACTAGACTAGTCCGCCTGTTTTTTTGAATGATACAGATAAAATGCGTGTCGCTGATTTTACTTTTGAATTGCCAGAAGAGCTAATTGCTCACTATCCCCAGCCACAGCGAAGTGGTTGCCGCCTGCTTTCCCTTGATGGTGAAACAGGAAAGCTGACGCACGGTATTTTTACTGATGTGCTGGATAAGCTGAAAGCGGGTGATTTGTTGGTTTTCAATAATACCCGGGTGATCCCCGCGCGCCTGTTTGGCCGCAAAGCGACGGGTGGAAAATTGGAAGTGTTAGTCGAAAGGATGCTGGATAATAAGCGAGTGCTTGCTCACGTTCGCGCATCTAAAGCACCGAAAGAAGGCGCTGAGCTTATTCTTGGCGAAGATGTTCTCGGTGAAGATCGCAGTATTAAGGCAACAATGCTGGCACGTCACGATACTTTGTTTGAAATCCGTTTTGATGATTATCGTGATGTATTGACTATTTTGGATCAGATTGGTCATATGCCTCTGCCTCCTTATATTACCCGCCCTGATGAAGATGCTGATCGGGAACTATATCAGACAGTCTATAATGAACGTCCGGGAGCCGTGGCTGCACCGACCGCCGGTTTGCATTTTGATGAGCCGCTTTTGGCTGCCCTGCGTGAAAAAGGCGTCGAAATGGCCTTTGTCACTCTGCATGTCGGTGCGGGTACTTTCCAGCCTGTACGTGTAGAAACCATTGAAGACCATACTATGCATGCCGAATACGCTGAAGTGCCGCAGGAAGTCGTGGATGCTGTGCTGGCATGTAAAGCGCGTGGCAATAAAGTTATAGCGGTGGGAACAACGTCAGTCCGTTCATTGGAAAGTGCCGCCAAAGCTTGTCAGGACGGCATCATTGCCCCCTTCTTTGATGATACCCGAATCTTTATCTATCCTGGTTTTGAATACCAAGTGGTAGACGTACTGATTACCAATTTCCATCTGCCAGAATCCACGCTTATTATGTTGGTTTCTGCATTTGCCGGTTATAAAAACACCATGAATGCCTACAAAGAAGCGGTAACAGAAAAATATCGCTTTTTCAGTTATGGTGACGCAATGTTTATCAATCGCAACATGCTGGCATCAATAGAGCTGGTATCGAAAACAGCGGTGTAGCAATAAAAATATTGCAATAAACGATTTTGAAATCAAAATTATCGTCATTTCAGCTCCGCTGGTTTGAACGGTATCTAAACGTAGCATCAGACTGTTTTTCTGATTAACTGAAAATATCAGTCTCGGTGCTATTAAAAAATAAAGCTAATAATCAGCCAGTTAACAGCGTTAAATGTTGTTTCTGGCTGATGCTTTTTTCCTCCTGTGTCAAAAATGTGACGAAACCACTATATTTGGCTAAATGCTCACCGCTTAAATGAGCGTATTTGTTGACCATCTCCAAGGTTTCCCATCCGCCCATTTCTTTTAATACCATCAATGGTGTTCCGTTCTGAACATGCCAGCTCGCCCATGTGTGTCTCAGGTCATGAAACCTGAAATCATTGATCCCTGATTTCTTGAGCGCTCTATCAAAATCAGTCCGGCTAATTTGTTTTCTACACTTGCCATTGGATGAGAAGACAAATTCACCCTCTTTGGGAAGGCTACGAAGAATAGAGATAGCCTCGTCATTTAAAGGAACTGCCCTAGCTTTCCCTGATTTTGCGTTCTCAGCGGTAATTACCGCGATCCTTCTATTGATATCCACATTGCGCCATGTCAAAGAGAATATTTCTCCCTTTCTTGCTCCGGTCAGTAGAGCAAGTGAAGCAAATCCTTTCATCCATGTAATGGATAAATTATTTATTAGTAATCTGGCCTGATCTCTTTCTATCCATCTAACACGTACTTTAGGTTCACTTAACCGCGTGACGTGATGGTTTTTGCTTATCCATCCCATCTTGTAAGCAAGAGAAAACGCTCGCATAATGAACGCCCTATATCTGTTTTGCGTAGCGTTAGATAGCTTGCTCTTTGTCTTTCCCTTGTGGGTGGGCAGAGAGTTAGCTATTTCCTCACTGGTGATTGATGATATTTTTCTCCCCTTGAAGATAGAAAGGAAATAACGGGCGTAGATTTGCTTATTGTTGAAACATGCTTGGTATTCTGCATCGCGTAAGGCTAAGATAACAATTTCCTCGAAAAATCGCTCAGGTTGCTTATCAAGGCGTTCTTGTTGCCATAATTCATGCTTAACCTTGTCGTGGTATTCCTGAGCTTTTAATTTATCTTCTGTCCCAGTAGATCGCCTAATTCTTTCTCCATTTGGCGCAGATACATCGATCCAGTATTTCTTACCTCTTTTGTAGATCGGCATTGTGTTCTCTCCTTGCCACCGACTACAGCCAGCCGGAAAACATTATTGTCTTTTGAGTTTTGTTGTTCAAACTTTTTAAGGCTCTCGCTATTTGCTCTCCAAGAACAGCCAACCCGAAACATGTGATATTTAAGAGGGTTTCTGTATATGCTCCATTCTGAGATTTTAAGTTTCTTTGCGTATTCCTTTACGGTATAAAAATCATCATCACCTTCCATTTCTTTGCTCCTTCCGAATTATCCGCACATAATAGGCCAACACTGATTTAGCGCTGAACCTCATATGGTTGAGTGGTTTAAATTTGAGGGTGTATTTATCGAGAATTGCGGTCACTGCTTTGTCGTCGTATTTGGGTAGGGCGGTTAACTCTTTGAGGCACTCCCTCGCCACCTGTCGTCGTCCGTTCTCGAATGTGTTCTGTGTGTTCATGATGCCTGGTTGACAAATTAACGTGAATTTGTAAAACGGTTGACGCTAAATAGTCAACCGACATCGAATCCGTTTAATTTCATCAGCCTTCATTCCATGCTTGAGAACGAGTTTTCATTCCGTTCTTTTTGGTGGTACGCTTTATTTTCTTTAGCTCAGCTTGAGCCTGTTCTAGCGTAATTTCCCTGCGTTTAACTTTGCTCATTAGCGCCATGCGAACCTCCATAGAATCAGCGATAGCACCATCACTTTCACATTTTTTAACGTACGCTCGTTTATCGAGAGCAGCCTCAAATCTAGTTCGCCCCATATTTAACTCCGTTAATAAACTCAATATTGTTTACGGGGGATTCATTGCCATATAAATCCCAGCCTTCAATTGATTCACGCGCGAATAATTCAATGCGTGGAACATCGCCGTATAATTGTTCGAGTCGATAATGAACCTCTCTCGGTTTCTGGCTATGCTCACCCAGACAGGAATAGATATCCTCCCGCCGCATAGCAGCGTAGTGATAGAGGTTAAAATAGATCTGGCTGAAATATTTCGCAGGATTCAGAACAGGAACCGGTATCAAACCGCTTGGCTGCAATCATCTCTTGATAGATGTTTTGGTAATCGACATCCGAATACATTTTGGCGATACCATCCAATGACATGTGGCCTCGGTACATAATTTCGCGACCTGTCTTTCTGTGTCCATCTCTCACATAAGAGGGGGTTATGCACGTATGTTCAAATACCAGCTTCATCCCCGGCTCATCTTGACAGGCCAGCCCTAATTTCCGACTGCTTTTTTTAATGCAGAATACGCAGTTTCCCAAATGTTCGGGTATTTGCAGGTCAAACGGCTGTTCGCTCCACCAGTTCAAAACATCCTGTTTTTCAGCGTCTGAGATATCAGCTAGATAACTCACCCCATCCTTGCGGGATAACCTTCGTGGTTCGTCTGCGCGAATGCCTATCCATGTTTGATAATTACCCCGCCCGAAATGGTCATTGCAGTAATCTCTGAATGGCCGCAATTTCAGACGGTCAGTGCAGAATGCGCCACCGATATAGGGAGTGCCGTATTTTTTCACCATATTCGTAAATGGGGTCAATGCTGGCATCCGCGTTTGGATATCTTTCGGTTCCCAAACTGTATAACCATTCGATATACCCAGTTGAGGGTTGATATCAGCCTGCAATACTACCAGTGGGATATCCCAGAATTTTACAACTTCTCTAACAAATCGGTAGGTCATGGGATGTTCCGCCCCGGTGTCCATAAAAATATAGCGGACATCCTCACCCTGTTTGCGGCGCTGTTCCATCAGATATACGAGATACGCCGATGTCCTGCCGCCAGAGAAACTGACAACATTAATCATGATTGTTACCTTGGGGTGGGGTTAGATGTTTCTGTTTGGATGAGGCTATTAAACGGAGATTGAATAATCGATATTTTCAGCGATGACGGTAGAAATAATCTCCGCCTGTTCATCTTCTGTCATTATTTGCCAGACCTCTTCTGTATAACCGAGGGGTAACTCCGTATCAGAACCAACTCTGTTAGTTCGTATGGTGATATACATTTGCTTGTTCATTAGATGATCCTATTTGGATTGCCGAGTACACGTACTGGGTGTTGAAAATCGCTGGGGTGATGCGATCGGTAGCATTCGACGCATTTTCCGGTTCGTACATATCTTAACGTATGCCCACGAGGACAGGGCTTCCCTTCGAAATATTTACTCGGTTCTCCGGTCATTGGTGATTTCCTTTCCATTGATTGCCAAATTCAATCCCTAACGTTTTCAAATGAGCATTCATTCGCTCAATAAATTCAGGAATCAGATCATCGAACTGACTCGCGCATTCAGGGTCTTGCTCAACCAGAACACGCACGATTTCTTTTCCTGCGGGCATTCTTGGGTCATAGTTGATGAAATGCCATGCTGGCAGACCTGTTACCCACATAGAAAATTGCATTTGAGCCATATACTCTCGTTTAATGCCGTTAACACCATTAAGCGCCATTTTGATAAATACGTCCGTGTTAGAGGGGCATTTCAGTTCTAAACCTAACTGATCATCACATAATCCATCAGGAGAACAGGCGGTACGCATTGATTCATCCCTGTAAATGATCGGAACCTCGATGACATTCAAGTCTGAGTAAAAGGAAAATGAGTCCCGCGCTTCCTGTTCGTACTCCTTTCCCCATGCCAGTGTACGTGCATTAACGTCCTTGTAGACCCCAGTACAGATTTCGCCGATGAGTTCATATAGGTAGGTTGCTTTGGTATCAGACCAGACATTGGCAGATTTGTTTTTCGTGAGTATCTTCCATGCGTCAGACGCTGTGATGACGCCTAAGCGTAACTGCATCCATGCCTCGCTTCCCTGCTCAATGACATCTATGTCTATTCCTGTTTTATTCAGAATAATGTCACGATTTATCATTATTGGACGCCTTCGCTTTCAGCATGGCGATAATGGATTTCCCTTCATTTTCGCTGAGTTCAGTAGGGGAGCTAATATCTCGTCCGAACTTTTTCGAAATATACCCCATGAATTTCTCAGACCAGTCACCGTCAATCTCAATCATGATGGCGTTGATTTTATCAATGGTATCCGCTGAGATATTAGGACTATGATCAACAGGACGCTGATTCCGTTCTGCATTAAAATCAATCCCTTCTCCTGCATCTGTGTTTACATAATCAATGGCGGCATCCAATCGTTCCCGACGAGGCCAGTATTTTGCAGCCTGCTTGACAACGGTTTTTAATATCATCTGCTCTTCATCAGTGACCCACGGGCATGATTTCTTTTTTGATATCCATGCTTGCCATGCTGTTGACCTGTCACGAATTGCGTAGATATCAGCAATTGCCATGGTGTGCGTCAGATAGTCACCATCCTCAGTTTTGACTACCGTGTAAGCACCAACAATCTCACCTCGCTGCTGTTGGGTAGCAAAAGCGTTGTATTCATGCTTTGGCGCGGTATCGATTGAAGTCAGATGGAAATTGTCATTCTGCCTAACAATGCTAGACTGACACCACCTAATAGCGCCTGATTGCTGGGCGATGTGCATCAGACCCATGTAACTAATATCCAGACACACGCCCTTGTTCCGTGGAACCAAATAGGCCAGCTTCTGTGCAGGGTTTAAACTAATGCCAATGGCTGCGATATTCATAACTGCACTACGGGCTGAGACGGGATTGTTTAGCGCGGCTGTTGCCAAGAAGTCATTGTTAGCAAAGATCTGCATAGCAAACTCTGATTCCCGCTTGAATGCTATGCTGGGTTCACTGCAAACTTGCTCAAATTCCGTTTTGAGCGGGTTAATTATTTCAAAAACTTTTTGTACTACTGCACTCATGCTGCCTCCCGTCTTTTGATTTTCAATAAACTTAGGTCGTACAGAAAGTTATTCAATCCCTCAAGGGCGTCGCTATCGTTCTCGATCATCTCACCGAAAAGCGCGTTCATCTTTGGTGATAGAATATCCTCGACTTCCGCTGGGAGGTTCTGATACATCATCCATGCTTTTCTGCCTTGATCTTCCTCTATAGCCTCCTGATATGCTGCCTCTTCCCTGCGACGCTCTTCGGCCTCATCCTGAGCACCATAGGGGTTATGGTCGAACTGTCTCATGCGACCTCCCGCTCATTCTGATAATGGTCATTGAGAACCGAAATAATGTCCTCGCGTTCTAAATCAGGGGTATTGAGCATAATATCCCTGCCGTTGCCTACCAATTGGTATTTGGTATCATCATCAATGATTATGATGGTTCCGCCTCGTCCGTTAGACTTAGTGCTGAACCGACCATCATTGAGATCAATTTCTAATGCCATAATTACCTCCCGTAACTGCGTTTGAGTATTTCCATAGCCAGCCACCAGACATCGTCACAATGTAGGCGACAGGCCATTCCTGCCAGTTCTTGCGCCTGGCATAGAAGATGTCTGTTGATTTGCATGATTAATTTAGCGATGAGTAAAATAAAAATGACTGCGAGAATGGCGAGAGTAATAATAGAAACTATTTGGAATCATTTTTTGCGGTTAGAGCAATCAGCGCCTTAGCGTGCAGTTCGGCGGATTCGCGGTCGAGGTGGATTATTCCGGATTCTAACCAGCGAAGATTATATGTAGTACCAGACCAATGATAAGGCAACGCATCCAGACCCAAATCAGGTACAAAAAATTCCTGCCCATCCTCCAACGGCTCCCTCACTGGCTCAGGAACGTCGATATTTCCTATCCGAATAGTTCTGGGTTTGAGGCGGTATGTACATTTTTTATGGAATCCGAAATTGTCTGATATTGAGCGCCATGAACCGTCTGGATATTTCAACTCAAAATATTCCCACCAATTTTCATTTTCCTGCGCAATTTCCGCCGCTTTCATCATTAAATCGGCGTGAATATGTTTAGTCATTGTTATTCTCCCGTGCTTTCATCATGGCATCTGCCATACGGTATGCTGCCGTTGCTACAAGCTTATGATGAACTGGATCACCAGTAATAACATGTGTATCAAACTGCTTGACTAGTGAACCCATTGCCTGAGCCGCGAAATAATCCCGTAATGTCATGCATGTCATGCCATCCTTAATCTTTTGTGGAATTGCTTCACCAGATAACCCTAATGACTCAACCAAATTTTTAACATTATCTATTCCTCCCGGAGTAACGGTGCCTTTATATTGGATTTTGTTTTTTGTTGGATAGTAAATAACTTTACCCTGTTTGGTTTGTATCGTTATAGTTCCACAAACATCAATGGTGTGATTAATACCGATTGTATTGAGATGCTTGGATGCTATAGAAACGAGTTCCTGCTTTTTGTCACTCAGCATTGTTATTCTCCTGTCGGTGGTTGTGGGTATATTTTGGGCATCCACTCCATAATTTCTCCTATTACCAACATGATTTAGATCTAACATCAAATACATTTCCCCAATAAACCGCTCCTAATCTGACGGCTTTAATGAGTACTATTAATTGTTCATTGGTTAATTCTAAATTGCATTCTTCTGCTGCCTCGGAAATAACACCTTCCCAGTAATCATTATCAGTCATACTGCTCTCCTATTATTCAGCTAATAAAAAGCCCCGCATTGGCGAGGCTGTTATTCTGTTAACTCACCACAGCCCACTCGGAAATGAGCTGGAGTGAGTTAATTGGCGTGCGGTTCTCTTGGCTTGTAATTAAATCGATGCCAGCCATCAGTTAATTCAATTTCATCATAGTTTTCTCGATAATCTGCAAATCCTAACTCTACTGCCAGAGCATGTAATTCATGTCGCCTCTTGATATTATCCATCCCAATCCAATCAGCGTCAGTGGCTCTTTTCTGAGCCTGTTTAGGTGACAGGTCTCTATAATCCATTGCACTCAGTTTTTTGAGTCTCTTCAAATCCGTTTTCAGATTTCGAAGAATGTGTATCATTGAATCAATCCGTTCTATGTCTTTCATATCACCCCCTCGCTGTTACTGTTGATTTGATGTGCCTGATTTGATAACCCACTCAGGCGGCGTGGGCTTCCTCACTTTCCACAGTCAAGGAAATTTGATAAGTTGATTATTCCACAGTCAAGTAAGGAATAAGAGGATGGCAAGATTTACCGTTCGTATCCAACTCAGTGATGCTGATGCTAGTGATTACGAAG
The DNA here is from genome assembly GCF_963897815.1 of Xenorhabdus sp. Sc-CR9. Lineage (NCBI taxonomy): Bacteria > Pseudomonadati > Pseudomonadota > Gammaproteobacteria > Enterobacterales > Morganellaceae > Xenorhabdus > Xenorhabdus sp. Sc-CR9. Next base: position 6,616 of record NZ_CAWQTY010000214.1, on the reverse strand, counting down.
AACTAAAAGAACTCATGGAAGAAGTCGGTTTTAGTAAAAACATAACCTCAATTGATGGAATAAGTTACAAACTTCCTGATGCTGAATATGATTATTCAGGAAGAGAAACAGCATCAGAAGTATTGGATGCTGCTTATAAAATTGCAGAAATGGTAAAAGCAAAACCTAAAGTTTTAATTACTAAATCTGCGGAAAGGCGCTGGAAAGGACTATCTAAAGTCAATCGCTAATCCATACATATATCAAGAGGTTCATCGTCACCCTCCAATGCAGCAAAGGCATTTCTTATCTGATGGGCTAGCTGTTCAGCCCTTTTTGAATCAATTTCACCTTTATCATGAAAATCCGCGCGAATGAGATTTGATAATACGCCCCGTGCTACCTGTTGTGACTCCGGTGTTAATTCTTCAAATTTCATCTCTATCTCCTGTTGTTGATTTGAATGTGCCTGCATGTTTAACCACCTCAGGCGGCAGTAGTTTTGTTACTCCCCAGCAACAAAATCGGTTATAATTCAATCTCCCCAGCAAACAAAAAGGACGAATAATGACCACGCTATCAGAGAGACAAGATATGATTATCCGTACAATGAATGACAGAGAGCATTTAATGCGCCCAATAAGTACCGAAAAATTCCAGTACCTTATTGATGAGCTGGGTGAAGAAAAATTAGCGGAAGATATAAATTATCTGCAATCTATTGGATTAGTCCAATTGGGGGCAGTTGGGATCGGTACTACCGATGATGAACCTTATTCATTTAATCTTCACAAGATGGCATTAACTGCTGCTGGGGTTGATTATGCCAATATGGACACCATCGGAAATAAAATAAATACGGTGACTATTAAGATCCACAAAAATACCCTTGAGCAAATTGAGTCAATTATTATGGCGGCTAATTTGCCTGAATCAGAAAAGAAAACGCTTTTGCAATTAGTAAAAGAAAAAGGTGCTGAGAAAGTAGTAGGAAAATGCGTTGATACTTTATTCGCAAATGCAGGTGCAGCAACACAAGTTCTTTCAGAATTAGCAAAGAGCGTATTCTAAGCCCTCGCCGTCACCCCGCCTGATTCCAGTCTGCGGCGGCGAGATTTGTTATTCTGCACAGTCTCTTTCGCCGCCACTTTATTTACTGTCGGAATAAAATTGCTTAATGCGTTGATGGCGTCGCGTTCCTGTTTGCTGATGCGCTGTTTTGGCTCGCGGTTGTTCCAGAAATTTTCGCGGTAGTTCCTGTCAATTCCGTCAAAAACGTTATCGATGGCGGCAAGAGCTGTTTTGAGACTATCTGTCATGATTGATTCGTTCATAAAATCACCTCATTGGTGTGGTTCCTAAAATTGATGGTAATTGACTTAACCAATTGTTTTTAAAATATTTAGATATGTTCCCTAAGCTAAGCTTGCTCACCATAGACCACTCATTGAATGGCCTACAGTTAGCCAACCACACTCTCGCAGTGGTCGCGCTCATGCCCTTGAGTCTCTGTCGCATCTTTGCCGCTGATTACCGGTGCACAATTGGCGGTTGTGCTGCTTTACCGACACACCTTTTTTTCGAGTAACCCTCACCAGCGTGTGATTGCACCTTTGACGTGCATCTGGCTACCCGCAACTTTGGGTATTCGGGGCTGAGTTATGACCTCAGCGTTAACGCATTGCGTTCGCGGTCTGTCCGCTTTGTTAAACCATAATTAATTTTTCCTTTTGGTTAATTACAGCGCTTCTTCTGTCAGGGGTGCCCGTTCGCGCTCTTTCGAGGCTAATCTTCTCACTGGCATACTGATTAACTACCGGCGATACATCGCATTTGTGCGTTGGGGTGTAACAGAGTGAATACGCTGTTTTGGGTTAAATTGTTAAAGAGCGGTGTTGATTATCTTTGGCTGTGTGCCTTGGATGAATCAAATATATGCTCTTTACGCATATGCGTCAAAAGCATATTTATGAGTGTAAGGGTATAAATCAGTTAAGATAGTGAAAATAAAGGGAATAAATTTTTTATGGGATTTTTTATTTGTGACGCAAATCACGCATATTGGCGAGGCTAAAGCCCCTGATGGGGCTTTAGTTAGATTTATCCATGTCTTCGATAGACGTGGGAATGGCTAATGATTACTTTTCCTTGTATATATAACTGAGGTTCTTCATTTTCCTCAATGTACCATGTTTCATAATTTGGGTTGTCTGACAAAACAGCTAGTTTATTTTTTTGAATTTGAAGGCGTTTCACATGAAGAGAGCGACCAAATGAAAACACATAAATACCATCGCCATCAAATTGATGGACTGTAATATCAACAAATATTTGATCTCCAGACTCGATAGTGCCGCTCATACTGTCCCCCTTAACAGCTATTACCTTTACAAAATCTTCATGCCTATTACCAAAAATCAATTTTGCTTCTTCGGTTGTGTATTCTATAGATCCTATGGTTTCTACAAACTCTCCCGTTGAAATTCCATACCCCGCACTCGCTTCTACATTCAAGGCTTGAACCTTAAAATACTTCCGTTTACGGGATGGGCTGGTTGAAATCAATACTTCATTTTCATCATTCTCGATAAATAGATCTGCCATTTTAACCCCCAACGCCTCGGCTATTTTCGAAATTGTCGAGTCTGTATAGCCTTGTTTATCCCTTTCGAGACGAGAGATGTTTCCCACATCACTATTAATAGCATTGGCTAGTTCAAGGATTGTCATTTTCTTCGCCTTGCGAAGCTTTCTTATGCGTGAACCGATTTTCATTTTGTCATTGAACTCATTTTTTGCGTTTCACTCAAAGCGCCTTGCGCATATCTGTTTTGTGTAATAATATGCGTATAGCGCATTTAAAGGAGATGATATGCAAACGCCATTACGAAAAATTAGGTTGGATAACAACCTTAAAATTGCCGAAGTTGCAGCGGCAGTTGACTGCGATGTGGGCAATTTAAGTCGATTAGAGCGAGGTAGCCAGAATGCATCACTAGAAATGGCTGAGAAGCTATCTCGATTTTACAACGGAATGATTGACGAAATGCAAATCCTGTATCCGCAAAGATACATGTAATCATTCACGCTCTTTAACAATCTGCCCTCACGACAGGCCATCGGTGAACCCTAGCAAACCGAAATAGCGCCGAGATCTGATCTCAGGCAATCGGGGATAACCCGTAAAGGCTGACACCATAACGCCGTGTTCGTGATTAACCATCACTATCTCAGGATAGTTGATATTTTCGTATGTTTATTAAACAGAAATTAACCAAACATTCACTTTAGGAATATTTTACGAATGGAAGACGCAAGTTACAGCAAATTATTCAGGAATAAGGAAAGTGAGCTAATTAACAAGCTCGTGCTCAAGGGGTCACGGAACGTAGCCAGAATAATTGGCGTACATGAATCACAGATCACTCGCTGGCAGCGACCACAGAAAATCGATGACCTCAGTTTCATTGAGAAAATGGCTCGCTTTCTGGTGGCTATTGAGTATGACTCGCCAGACACAAACGTAGTGATTAATCGGGAGGATGCTCAGAGGCTGATAGAGGCGTTGGAGTATATCCGGTATCCAAAAAGAAAAACCTCAGTTGCTGTAACAACTGAGGCTTCTGAAATGCAACTTGAGATGTCGATTTAACGACTGAGAGGAAGTATGCAAGTCCCTCTCAACAACACATTTAACAGAGGTAATTATACATGAAAACGAAATTTAATCACAGCGCTGTGCATAAAAATAATGCCCGCGACCGGGTGGCGCGTTCCGTCTCTGAGCAGGGAGGTAAAACACTGCGCGATATGCTGGAGGATGCGAAATTGCGGCTGGAGCACCGCGAGGAACTGACCGGAGGGAAACGCGATGAATAATGTTGCATACGCTGATTTTGGCGCTAAGAGGCAAGAGAGGCCGACGGTGGCAAGCATTGAAGATGGATATGCCCGTCTGTCAAATATGCTGTTGGAAGAGTATGCAGGGGCAGATTTGACCAAGCGTCAGTTCAAGGTTCTGTTTGCTGTACTCAGGCTGACCTACGGGTGGAATAAAAAAATGGATCGCATTAGTGATTCACAGATTGCAGTAATTGCTAAATTACCAGTTAAACGCTGCAATGAAGCCAAGTTAGAACTGGTTAGAATGAACATACTTCTTCAGAAAGGAAACACTTTCGGACCAAATAAAAATGTCAGTGAATGGAGTATCCCTCAAAATAGGGGAAAATCCCTCAAAACGGGGGATTCTGAATCCCTCAATTTAGGGGATAGCAATCCCTCAAAACAGGGGGACACCAAAGACATTATTCCAAATACAATTAAAAACAATACACCCCTTACCCCTCACGAGGGGAATGAAGTGGAGGTAGCTAAACCTAAAAAGCGAAAACCCACACCCAAAATCAACTACGACGACTATCTCAATGCCTACAACGAAGCGGTTGGTGACCGGTTGCCCCATGCTGTAGAGGTCAATACCGAGCGACAACGTGCGCTAAAGAAATTAATTCCCAAGCTACGAACCCCAAATGTTGACGGATTCAAGGCATATATCAAGGCGTTTGTTATGCAAGCCAGGCCATTTTTCTTTGGCGATAATGATCGCGGATGGGCAGCAGACTTTGATTATTTACTACGGGAAAAATCCTTAACATGGGTTCGTGAAGGGAAATTTGGGAAGAAAGAAAATGAACAATTACATTGAAAATTATGAGCAATATGAATCCAGCGTAATTGGCGGCCTGTTAATCAGCGGATTGACACAGGATGCCAGCGAGATATTGGCAACATTGGAGCCGGAAGTATTTGGTTCACCATTTTACCGCAAGGTCTTCAAGACCATTCGTGCGCAGGCCAAAACCAGAGGAATGATCGATTCTCTGATGGTGGCGGATGCAATGGGTGATGAACATTTCATCGCTATCATGTTGGCTGCCAAGAACTGCCCGAGCGCTGCCAACCTCAAAGGCTACGCGAACATGGTTTCAGCCAACCATGAGCGTAGACGCATGATTGATCTGATGGACGAGGCGCGTGAGCGCATTCTGAGCGAAACTATCGAGAATGCGGCTGAATCAATGGACTGGTTTATTACTCAAGCGGCAGATATCCGCAGACCACGCGATGAAGTTCGCCCGCTGCATGTTTCCGAGCTACTGGACGATTACACCGAAGTGCTGGAAAAGCGGCTCAAGAACGGGGAACAGTCAGACACTGTGAAGACCGGCATTGAGGAACTGGACGAGATAACCGGCGGTATTAACCCGGTCGATTTGGTGATCGTTGCTGCCCGCCCCGGTATGGGTAAAACAGAATTTGCCCTGACCGTCGCGGAAGGTGTCGCCAGCCAGACGATTGCAGGAACCGACCAGAAACGCGGCGTGCTGATTTTCTCAATGGAGATGGATTCTCAGCAGATTATCGAGCGTCAGATAGCCGGTGCCTCTAATTTGCCGGTCTCGCTATTACGAAACCCCGCCCGATTGGATGACGAGGGCTGGAATAAGGTCACAGTGGGTCTGGGTAAATTACACGATCTGAATGTCTGGGTGGTTGATGCCAGCAAGCTGACAGTTGAACAGATTATGACAATTTCAAGACGTCACAAAAAAGCACATCCGTCATTGTCCCTCATCATGGTTGACTATCTGGGGCTGATTGAAAAGCCAAAGGCTGAACGTAATGATCTGGCAGTTGCGCATATTTCTTCCAGTCTGAAACGATTGGCAAAAGACCTAAAAACGCCGGTTATGTCATTGAGTCAACTTTCACGTGATGTTGAAAAACGTATCAATAAACGCCCAGTAAACGCAGACTTACGAGATTCCGGCAGTGTTGAGCAAGATGCGGACAGCATCATCATGTTGTATCGCGATGCGGTGTACAATGAACATTCCCCCGCAGCGCCTTACGCTGAAATTATCGTGACAAAAAACAGGTTCGGGCAACTCGGGACAGTCTATCAGCGATTCCGCAATGGTCATTTTTTGCCGACCAATCAAGAAGAGGCGGCGCGGATCTGTCAAAGCAGTGACAAGCCACAAAAGCGCTTTGCAAAAGGTGCCAATGTTTAACCCCACCAGAAGGACTTTTGAGATGAAACTAAAAACGAGTGAACTAACGGGCCGGGCGCTGGATTATGCGGTAGGCCTTGCGGTGACTGATGATGATGTGAAATGCGATGGACAGCATATTTCTGTAACATTCAATGGCGGTCGTTATATCTACAGCTGGAACCCAGCAACTAATTGGGAACAGTGCGGGCAGTTGATTGAGAAATACATAACAGCTCTTGCATTACATACCAGAGGCGAACATTGGATTGCTGGTAGTAGAATACACGGAACATCAACGGGAGAAACAGCGCAAATTTCGATATGCCGAGAGGTGGTGCGCAACCAACTCGGCGACGAGGTTGAAATTCCAGATGAGCTATTGGAGGGGGAATGACACAACTCAAACCGTGCCCGTTTTGTAACGGGAAGGCGAAAGCAGAAAAATATCTACTAGAGCGTGTTGACCTTTGTTGTACATGTTTCAATCGACCCACATAGGGAGCCACATGATTGAAAATGCCAAAGCAACGAGACTTTCATAATTTCTTGCTAATTTGTCATACCGAGTAGCTACTGCT